>JAGXII010000161.1 GCA_024635735.1 Christiangramia sp.
AGACTAGCTTATAGCCGTCTTGAATAACAAAAATAATAAAATAAAAGAGAAAACCTCTTGTTAGTTAACACAGAATCTATCGGGACAGGATGACGTTTCCTCAACTTTTTAGTCCGCCTCTTTTTATTGCCTTCCCCTGTTTCAAAATGTTCAAATGTCTCCTAAAAAAAATTTTATTAACTTAGGTTATTCGTAAATCATTGATGGTCATTTATTTATCATCAATTCCTAATGCTTCATAAATATGGCTGTTGATCGGGGGCCGAAAAACCTTCACGAACATAACAAATCGCTGTTGTATTCCAACAGACCAAAATTCAAGGAAGATATCCGGGATAATATTTATGTTGACCGGTTTCGTGAGGACGGAATAATGTTCAGTAAAGTTACCGAAGAAGATCTTCAAAAGGTACTAGCAAAAATAAGAATGAATGCCCGGAAAGAATTTTTCAGGCAACTGAAGATGCTGGCAGTATCAATATTAATAACCATCTTAATTTTAATATATCTTAAAGATTACCTCGACCAGAGTTTCGTATAAATCAGTCTTCGGAAATATAAAAATACCTGAAGTTTACAGGAATTCCATCCGGCTTACAATTAAGGGCTTGTATATACTTAACTCATAATTTCCTATCTTCAATACCCTAATTCTAAAACATGAAAAACTTACTTCTACTCTGCCTGTGCCTTCCGTGTTTTATGGCAGGCCAGTCTTCTTCTGAAAATTCAGAAAACTTTTCCATAAATGTTTCCTTTTCCGAAACCGCTGGCGATAAAAGTCTGGATGGGCGTTTACTTCTGATGTTATCTAATAATGATGAGCAGGAACCGCGTTTCCAGATCAACGATGGGCTTGATACACAAATTATTTTCGGGCAGAATGTGGAAGGAATGAGGCCGGGCGAAAAGATAAATTTTGGTACTGAAATATTTGGTTATCCCTATGCCAACATGAATGAAATCCCTGCGGGAGAATACCAGGTGCAGGCACTGCTGCATGTATATGAAACTTTTAATCTTTCTACCGGGCAAACGGTAAAACTGCCTATGGATAATGGAGAAGGGCAGCAATGGAACCGGTCTCCGGGAAATCTTTACAGTAAGCCTTTTAAAATTAAGATCACCAAAGATGGAGTCCGGAATGTTGATGTGATCATGAACGAAAAAATTTCACCTATTGCGGAGCCGGAGAATACCGAATGGATTAAACACATTAAAATAAAATCTGAAAAATTATCTGAATTCTGGGGAAGAGATATGTATCTGGGAGCCCATATTTTACTGCCTAAAGGTTTTAAAGAACATCCTGAAGCTGAATATCCGCTAATGGTTTTTCACGGGCATTTTCCTTCAGATTTTGGAGGTTTCAGAACCACGCCGCCCGATCCCGATCTAAAGCCTGAATATTCTGAACGTTTTGGAGTGGAAGGATACAATATCTTTCAGCAAAAAGAAGCCTATGATTTCTATAAACGATGGAATGAACCGGATTTCCCCCGTTTTATTATCATTGAGATACAGCATCCAACACCTTACTACGATGATTCATACGCGGTAAATTCGGCCAGTCAGGGGCCTTATGGAGACGCGATCACCTATGAGCTTATTCCATATATAGAAAAAGAATTCAGAGGTATAGGAGAGGGCTGGGCGCGTTTTTTATATGGAGGTTCTACCGGAGGCTGGGAAGCGCTTGCAGTACAGGTTAAATATCCCGATGAATATAACGGCTGTTTTGCAGCCTGTCCTGATCCCATTGATTTCAGAGCCTACTGCCTTACCAATATTTACGAAGACGAGAATGCTTATTATTATCCCGGCGCCCATAAGAACCTGGAAGTTCCAAGCCATAGAAACTATCTGGGGCAGATTCAAAGTACACTGCTACAGGGGAATCATCTGGAACTGGTGCTGGGAGATAAATCCCGCTCGGGCCAGCAATGGGACATTTGGGAAGCGACCTATTCGCCACAGGGGGATGATGGTTATCCCGTTAGAATTTGGGACAAGAAGACCGGAGAAATCAATCATGAAGTTGCCGAATTCTGGAAAGAAAACTATGACCTGAGATATATTCTGGAGAGAGACTGGGATAAATTAGGAGATAAGCTCAAAGGGAAGATCCATATCTACTGCGGCGATATGGATAATTATTATTTGAACAACGCGGTTTACCTGATGGAAGATTTTTTAGAAAGTACCACCAGTCCGTATTATGAAGGCGAGGTTTTATACGGTGACAGGGCAGAACATTGCTGGAATGGTGATCCCGAAGAACCCAATCACGTTAGCAGGTTAAGATATAACACGATGTATGTTCCTGAAATTATGAAACGCATTGCTGAAAGCGCTCCGGAAGGAGCCGATCTTACCAGCTGGAGGTATGAATAACATAGAATTTAAACTGAAATTATACATTTTAAGCACCTGAGCGGGATTACAGGCTTAAAAATTATATTTATTTTTTTTAGTGGCATATAAGGCGTTTTCTTTTTGGTGTTTGTGGAACCTTCTGGTTTCCAGGCTTAAACATTTAGTCGCTTTATAAAGCAGGAATTTTTTCAGAATTGATCTACTTCAGTTAAGGAAAAAGCAGGGCTACTCCAGTCTGAATTTTTATATTTTCTCAAAGAAAATAATTAACTTCACCAAACGAACCCGGGTTTAAATCGGCAAGCCTGCATCCCTACTTCAGCAGCTTCTTAAGCCTTAGCATTGCTATAATTCAAACGCAAAGTCTTACAAAAGTTTTTATAATGAAAAGCTTAAAAATCATGCTGCTAGCTCTTCTTCTGCCGCTCTGCCTTAAAGCGCAGGAGTCAAAAAAGGTGGATATTATAGAATATATTCAGGAGTTACAGAAATGGAAAAAAGAAGCCAATTAAATGTCTTTAACCTGGGTGCTGCCAGAAGAATACTGGGGAATTGCGCTGAGAGACCAGCAACAATTTTCTGAAGATCTTATCAGGCAATTTGAAGATGTTTTCAAAGGAAAAATTCTGGTAGGAACGATCAATATGACCATTGAGAATTTTGGTTATCCACGTTTTAAAAGCAAAGATGAAATAAAGGAATCTATAGTGCTTATCGATAAAAATGGAGATGAACATTATCCTTTGGATGAGGATCTTATCCATGAAGATATTCAAAATATACTCGAGGTAATAAAACCATTCCTATCTCAAAATATGGGGAGAATGGGGGAGGGATTAAGCTTCTTTATTTTTGAGAACAGTCTTGAAAGCTCCCAGGGAGATATTTTCCGGAGTGATGAGGAAGGTAGTTTTGAGATCAGGCATTCGGGAGAGGAGTTCGACTATCTTTTTCCTCTGTCTGCAATGGTCCCTGCCAAATACTGTCCAGTTGATAACAGGAAAATGAAAGGAAACTGGAAATACTGCCCCGTGCATGGGGATGAATTAACAGCTTTAAATAATTAAAAAACGGGCTTTGAATTTGTTATTTCAACATTTAAAGATTTTTAGAATATGAAAATCTATACTTCTATACCACCGCCCTTAAAGCAATATTATGTTGAGGAATTGCGAAAATACAGAGATGAATACGCTAATGGGAATTTAGAGGTTGCCTGGCACCATCTTGAAAGAGCTCATATTATTGGGCAACGTTATCCTTATGCTCATAGTTACGCGCACTGGAAAATGCTGGAATTCGGTATCAAAATTAAATGCTTCAGAGAGATATTCGGGCAAATACCGCGCCTGATTTTTGGAGGGGTTAAATCTTTCGTTGGAGAAGTTCCTCTCGGGAATCCCGGAGGAGCCAATGTGTCTCCATTAAAGTCATTTCCCATAGATGAAGATATTCAACACATCTTCTGGAAAGCAGGGGAAGAGAAAGAGAATAAGAAATAAATCTATCCTCTCCGGATAAGGACTCCCGTCTAACAGAATTTTTGAAGTAATCGTATTGAGATTTATCCTATCTTGTTAAGGCTTAATTTATTAAAGTTGAGAATAAAAAGTAGCCTTAAACAATCACTTCAGTTTATATTGGCCGGAATATTATTACTTGTTAACGGACTAACGTATCTGGACTCATTTCCGATATTGGGGGTGATCAGCATCATTATAGGGTTTTTTCTTTTTGGATATTTGATATGGTTCAGGTTGAAGAAGATCGGGATGAAGTACATTCAGTTTGTTATTCTTTTTGCAGCTTTTTATACCGCATTTAAATCGAGAAAAATAAATTTTTTCAGCTAAATAATCTCTAAACTAAAAAATATGAAAACTTATTTTAAAACCCTGGCTCTTTTCTTAATGCTGCTGGTATTTAACCATTCCTTCGCGCAGGTAGATTTAAATCTGGACTTTGATACTCCATATGGTTCAAACAAAACTGCAGGGAAATATGCTACCGTAAACGGAGCCAGAATTTATTATGAAGAATATGGCAAGGGAAAACCTTTATTTCTTATTCACGGGAATGGCGCCGATATTAAATCTATGGGACACCAGATAGAATATTTTAAGGATAAATATCATGTGATCGTTGCAGATAGTCGCGGACATGGAAAATCTGAATTAAAAACAGATTCTCTGACCTATGTTCAGATTGCCGATGACTGGGCCGGACTGGCAAACGAGCTCAAACTTGATAGCTTAAATATAATTGGCTGGAGTGATGGCGGGATCGTGGGTTTGCTCCTGGGGATACATCATCCCGAAAAAGTGAAAAAATTAGTGGTTATGGGAGCCAATCTGCGGCCCGATACCACTGCCGTTTATCCCTGGGCAGTCAATTGGGTAAAGGAAATGAGGGATGAGGTTAAGGCGAAAATAAAGGCCGGAGATACTACCAGAAACTGGGATGTGGCAAGGCAGCACCTGGGATTGCTGAGCGACCAGCCAAGCATTTCTCTAAAAGATCTTTCAAAAATCCAGGCTCCGGTTTTGGTTGTTGCGGGAGATAAAGATGTGATAAGAGAAGAGCACAGCGTACAGATATATCAGAATATTCCACATTCCCAGCTTGCTATTTTACCCGGGGAGACGCATTTTGTGCCTGCAACCGACCCGCAGAAATTCAATAAGCTGGCTGAGGAATTTATTTCTCAACCTTTTAAAAGGCCTGATACAAACTGGATCGAGGAATAAATTATTCTATTTTTCATAAAAGATAATTTGCCGTAGTTTTATTCAGAAATGTACGAATGGATCTAACCGACTGGATTGGGACTCTTGGAGTTTTTCAGATATTGCTGGCTTATATTTTAAACCTAACCGGAGTATTGAAAAATAAAGATCTGATCTTTATTTTACTCAACCTTATTGGGGCGGGTATGGCCTGCCTGGCTTCCGTGCTTTTGCGGTACTGGCCATTTATTATTCTGGAAGGTGCATGGACACTGGTTTCTTTTGTGAGCCTAATTGGTTTTCTAATTAAAAGCCGAAAACCGGTAACCGGCAAAAACTCCTGATACATAGAATAAGTAGTCTTTGGCTAATCATGAAAATCAAGAATTAGCCGCTACCGCTATTTTTTCTTTTACATAATACATCTTAAGGGTTCCCTTATGTTTGGCGGGTATTTCTCCCCTGTATTCACAATGAAAACTGTCTTTAAGAAGCTCGCAGGTGCTTTCGGAAATATTAATTTTTCCTGATTCGCAATTTTCTTCCATTCTTGCGGCTACATTTACCGTATCCCCCCAGATGTCATAAGCGAATTTTTTTGTACCCACTACTCCTGCAACCACTGGTCCTGAGTGGATTCCTATTCGCACATCAAATTGCGCCTTGTTCTTGGTATTACTTTTTGAATCTTCCACAAACTGAGACATTTCACTGGCGGCATTGATCATGCGTTCGGCGTGATCTTCCATAGGATAAGGCAGGCCTGATGCTGCCATATAGCTGTCTCCTATAGTCTTGATCTTTTCAATTCCATATCTTTCGACTATTTCATCAAATTTAGAAAAATAGAAGTCGATGGTCTCAATAAGTTCTTCCGGAGTTAATTTTTCAGAATATTGAGTAAATTCCTTGAAGTCGGCAAAAAGCACGGTTACACATTCAAACCTTTTGGCTTTTACCTTACCGCTGTCCTTTAACTCCAGTGCGGTTTGTTCCGGAAGGATATTCAGCAGTAAATGATCTGATCTATCCC
>JAGXII010000162.1 GCA_024635735.1 Christiangramia sp.
AATTGCTTGATTATGGGATGTCCGCTAAAGTGAGTACCTTTATTCATAGTAATTGATTTGTGATAAAACCAAATTACTATAAAGCGGGAAATCCATCAAGGAGATCCCGCTTTTAAAAAGTTTAACCGGACACTACTGTTTAAATATATATAAAATTAGGTTGACCTAAAGAATTTTAAAGTATTATGATCTTTTATTATTCTTTTTCAATTGATGAGTCTTAAAAATGAAACCTACTGTAAAAATACCATACATTATAAAATTTAAAACACCTAAAATAATAGCATAGATTTCCCTGAAGTAGTCATTTCCCAGCACATATTTTTGCAATAAGGATAAAGGTGTTTGGCTTAAATAAAAGAGTAAAGTACCAAAGGCTATATAAAACACCAATTCATTTCTAAAGTATAAAATTCGTTTTGATGCCATTAACTCTATAAAACATAAAGCAGCTGCAAAGCATAACAGGAATGTGCCTGTAAACCCACAAAAATTAGAAAAGCCATTAAAAAAAATGTCACTTAGAAAAAAAATAATAACGGAAGCAACTATAAATAACACAATTCCTGCATACATAGTCTTCCTCCAGAAAATTGAGCGAAGGTTCCATGCAAAATACAAAGTGTAGCCCGAATACATAATAACAACTTTAATATTGGATATCCAGTAATGTTTTTCAAAAGGAGTGCCTTTTAAAAATTCTATGTATTTATAACCATACACATAGGTGTATATCCCATAGGCTAGACTTAAACCAGAGAAAATGAATACAAACAGCATCGTGAAAATAAAGAGCCTATCGGCTTTACTTATTTTCCAATTTATATAATAATAATAAAAACCAGCAAGAATCGCAACCAGCTCGAATACATAAGTTGGGTATAACTTATATTTTATAAAGACTTCCCACAAAGCTATTATGGATTGTAAGGTGCCGGAGGCCAGGGTTGCTCACCATTATTGTATGCATCAAGGCTATAGTCATTTTCATTTGCAGTCGCTGTATTTTCCTGAGCAGAAACTTCCCTTGTAGGTGCCAGAAATACGGTACTTTGATTTTTTTCCTTTCCGGAAGCTTCACTACCATAATTACCAAAGTAGATACGAATACCTGGTTTTTCTGCCGAGGGGATATTATTTTCAACGTATTCAAGGAACTCTTTCAATTCCTCCACACTAAACCATGTTTCATAACTATCTTTAAATCCCGCATTGGTAACTCCCTGGCCAGGTCCTGGCTTATTTGGTTTACCTATCCAGTTTTCATTTAGCTCTTTGGCTTTTTGAGGAATGATTCTTTGTCCCATAATTTAAATTTTAGAAAGGCCAGTTAGCCTTTATAAGGTTAGTTATGGTTAAAAATAGGATTATTTGTAAATAAATTAACAGAAATCAATCAAAAAGGGGAAAAATCCCCTTGTAGCAACCTAAGGTATCAGATACATTTACATTGTCATTTTAGTAAAGCTAAAGTGTTTTGGGGCAAAAAAGTGTCTGCAGCGGTTTTGTTATAGTTCTGAGTAGGGTCTTTTCTATAACTTTAATACCAAAGCGACACTTTTTTATTTTTGCCCCTTTTAAGAAGTTTATCCTCTAATTTAGTTCAGAAAAAATTAAAATTCTACTTTTCTGAAAGCTATTTTCTCTCCAGGAAGCTTTTGAGACAGTACCTGCAGCCCTTTTTCAGAAAGTTGAAGTATTCTTGGATACCCTCCGGTAGTTTGACAATCTCTTGCCAGAATAATAATATTTCCTGAAGGAGTTAATTGTACACTTCCAGGCATAACCGGCCCCGTTATAATAGGCTTAAGATCATTTACAAATGGCTCCTTTATTTGTATCGCCATTCGGTTGCTAGTCTCTGCGATGGTAAATTCCGACTTAAAAAGGATCATTTCCTTTTCTTTCGATAAGAAAGAGAATTCCGGTCCCGGAAATACTTCTATTTCACTCTGATAAAAATAGGAGTCATCGGTTTTTACAGTCGAATTTGATTTTATCTGACTTAAATCCTGAAGATCATAATTAATCTTCATCCCCTTTAAAAGCCTGAAATTATCTGTTAATCCCTCATACCAGCTTCGGCTCCCCATTATCTTCTCTGTATCAAAGCCTCCGGGAATACCAATATAGGCCCTGAAACCAGAGTTTCTTTTCCCAAACCGTAGAATATCATCCTGAGAAATTTCTATAATTTGATTCCTGTGTACTGGATTTCCATTCAAGCTTGCCGAAAGATCTGCGCCAGAAATACAAACTCTTGTTGAAGCACTAAATTTAAGTTGCGGTCCCTGCATAGTAATTTCCATTACCGCACTATTCTCTTCATTGCCTAAAATGAGATTACACAATTTACCAGCGTACCTATCCATCACTCCACTATGAGGAACTCCATATTTTTGAAATCCAAACCTTCCAAAATCCTGAATAGTGGAAAATAATCCCGGTTGCAAAACTTCAATTTCAGGCTTCATAAATTTCAGTTTTGAATTTGAATCTCCCACTCTCGATCTCATTTTGGATCTTCAAATATTCATCTTTTGAAACCTGGTGAAATTTGATGTGATCGCCGGCAGAAAACGGACAGGGAATTTCCTTTTTTTTATCAAATAATTCCACCGGAGAATTACCAATAATTTGCCATCCACCCGGACTGGATTTTGGGTAAATTCCGGTCTGCTTTTCACCTATCCCTACCGCACCTTTTTTTACAGATTTCCGGGGAGTATTTTTCCGGGAAATTTCCAGCTTTTTGTCAAGTCCGCCGAGGTATAAAAAACCGGGTAAAAATCCAATAAAATATAATTGATAAACAGGTTGAGTATGAAGTCTGATAATTTCATCTACTTCAATATTTTTCTCTTTGGCAATAAGCTTAAGATCAATGCCGAATTCTTCATCATAACATACAGGAATATGAAAAATTTGAGACTTCCATATTTTTGGTATATTGCGACTAGAAATCAGCTCTTTCACCTTTGAAAACTCACTATAGACATCTTCTATAGTGAACCTATAACTAATTAATAACGAGTTATATGTGTTAATTACCTCAACTTTTTGTTTAAATAATTCTTTTTGAAGTGTTTTTTTAAAAAAAAGAACTTTCTGAAGTGTTTCAGGATTGATTTCAGGTTCGAATTCAATCAATATTCCCCGCTCCCCCATCTGTGATATTTTGGGAAATTCAGCCATCAGGAATTTTGAATTCTAATACCCTGTTCCGCAAATTTTTTATGCAAAAATTGTAGGATTTCTAATGAGGAAGGGGTGTCGCTATGTACACAAAAAGTATCTGCTTTACAGTCTATTTTAGCGCCATTTATACAAAGGATTTTTTTATCTCTAACCACTGAAAAAACATGTTCAAAAACAAGCTCCTTTTTCGTGATCAAGGCATCGTTTTGTGATCTTGAAACAAGGCTGAAATCCTGGTTGTAATTACGGTCTGCAAAGGCCTCATAAAACAGGTCGAATTTCCCCATTGCCAGTTGAGAAATTTTTGAATTTGGAGGCACATATAACCGGCAATTTTCTTCTAGTAATTCGAGACTTTCTATGATTGCTCTGGCAATATTTTCATTTTTTGCAGCATCGTTATAAAGAGCTCCATGCGGTTTAATATGGGTGAGTTTTCCACCTTCCGATTCAACGATTTGTTTCAAACTTAAAACCTGTGACTCTATGGAAAGCTTAAGATCCTCCGGAGACATCTTAATACTTTTTCTTCCGAAGTTCTCCTTGTCGGGATAAGATGGGTGTGCTCCAATCTCTACTCCATGTTCCATTGCATGTCTTACAGTTCTATGCATGGTATCCAGATTGCCTGCATGACCTCCACAGGCAATATTGCATGCCGAAATAAGGGACATTAGATCTTCATCATACTTTCCTCCTTCTCCGAGATCGCAATTAATATGAATGCTCTTTTTCATCTATAAATTCTGGATTACGTTAACAATCGATTTTACACCAAGGAATACGGCCAGTGCAATAACAATAAAGCCTATTATATTCTGAGAAAGATTGTTTTTATACTTTCCCAAAACCGATTCCCGGTTCACTATCCAAAATAAGAAAATTGCTATAATTGGCAGCACAAGTCCGTTGGCAATTTGCGCAAATTTGATAATCTCTACCGGTTTAATGCCTAAAGATGAAAAAATTACTCCCAGAATAATGATAATCATCCAAACCGCTTTAAACCTGCTGGATTGCATTCCTCCTTCCCATCCCATGCAGCCATTTACCACATACGCGGCAGCAAGAGGTGCTGTTATAGATGATGTTATCCCTGCGGCTAATAGACCGAGGGCAAGAAATATTCCCGCCCAGCTACCAAATAATGGCTCCAGACCGGCAGCAAGATCTCCAGCATCTTCTATAGAATTAATTCCCGATGCTGCTGCACAAACAATAATTGCCATAGAGACCAGCCCTCCTAAAGCAATGGAGAAAACAAGTTCTTTTCTTACGATCCCCAGATATTTCTTGCCTTTCCATTTTTCACTAACCAGAGAAGCATGAAGAAATAGGTTATAAGGCACCACTGTAGTGCCTACCAGTGCAATAATGGTAAAAAGACCCTTATCAAAATTTCCCGGTAAAAAACCCCGAAACAATTTAGAGAGATCGGGCTGTGTAAGACTTGCGGTGAGTATAAAGGCTATGCTCATTAGCAAGACCAGTGCAATAAAAATCTTCTCCAGCCTTTTATAACTTCCCAGAAGCAATAAGACAAAAGCAAAAGATCCTATCACAAAACTCCATATATTTAAGTGAAATAAACCTATTTGAATATCTGCAGTAAAGAATATTTCTTCCAGCCCCAGAACAGCACCGCTAATATTTCCGGCTTCATAAGCTGCATTCCCAATAACAATAGCTGAAAAGATGAGGATAAGGGTAAATATCCTAAAACCCGGAAGTTTTATTTCTTCACGAATAGATTCGCTAAGACCCTTCCCGGAAATAAGCCCGAGTCTGGCCGACATTTCCTGTAATACCATACAGGCTATTATAGAAATAAGTAAGGCCCAGAGAAGCGAATAGCCGAAATTTACTCCCGCAAGGCTACAAACCGTTACCGTTCCCGGCCCAATAAAAGCAGCTGAAACAAGTATTCCAGGACCAAGATTTTTGAGCAAATTTCTCACTCTTCCTTCTTATTCCCCGCTTCCTTCAATGCATAGATTGCAAAAGTTCCCAGCCAATGTCCACCTTCATAAGAATCTCCCATGATATTGGGAAAAGAATAGGCAACATGCTTATCGGCTACATTTTTAAGATGCCCAAATTGCTTAGGATATTGCTGAGCCAGACCATATAAAACCCAGGCTCTGCTAAAATTAAGTCCGTCGAGATGTACAAGTTTTCCGTCAGTTCTATCAGATACCTCAGCAACATCGATATCAAAATCCTGCTCCTTCAACTGCGGCATAAAATCGTCTACCCAAAGACTGAAGGCACTTTTAGGAAGCACCCTTCTCATGATGTCTACTTCCTCAAGGCATGGAGAAAGAAAGTCATATCCGCTAGGCTCCCAGCTAAAAGGACAGTTATCATCCTCCAGGTAGAAATCCTGAGCTCTCTTTGAAATAGCCTCTAACAACTGTTTATTTTCAACTTCCCTGGCATAATCATAAGCAAAGCTCATTGCAAATGCCGTATTCGTATGCTCACCAACCCTTATTGGATAATTTAGTTTTGGAAGGAATTCCTCAAAACGCTTAACAATAAGCCCGGTGAGTGGTTGTAAATTCTGTGCAAGTTCCTGCCCAAGCGGGTCCTCCCAGGATTGAAGACTTTCAGAAAGCTTAAGCAACCACGCCCAGCCATAAGTTCTTTCGTAGGAATCACTTTCTTCTCTTTTGAAATATTCCATTTCTCCCTGAATATTTTCCGCGGAAAGTGAAGTTTTAAGCGCTTCCCGTATCGCTTCTTTCTTTTCAATATCTGGGAACAGTTTTAGCAAATTCACAAGAGACCAGTGCGCATGAACTGAAGAATGCCAGTCGAAACACCCGTAAAACGCTGGATGTAATTCATGCGGTTCACCCAAGGCCGATTTATTTTCCAGAGTCTGCCCTAATTTATTAGGGTATTCGGTATCAATGCAACTAAGCGGAAGTTCTGCCAGTTTATTTGCTTCTTCAAGATTAAGCACTACCGGTTCAACATTTACAAGACCTTCCGGAAGAATATCTTTGGTTGAAACACTGTCTGTATCGCTGGTTACTTCGTTAATATTTTCAGATTTATCGCCTTTACAGGAAAAAATTCCGAGGCAGATGAACAATAGAATAATTCTTTTCATTGAGATTAAGTTGTTGTTACCGGAATTAAACTCCGATTTTTATAAGGCTTCTTCAAAAATATAAAAAAGGCTTTAAAGGTTTAGTTAATTAAAACCGAAGATATTTATCCTAACCAGCCTTCCCGGTCGAGGCTGCGGTATTGAATCGCTTCACTTATATGAGATCCATTAATACTATCACTATTTTCAAGATCTGCTATACTGCGTGAAACCTTTAAAATACGGTCATAGGCTCTTGCCGAAAGGTTAAGCCTTTCCATAGCTGTTTTCAAAAGCTTTTTAGATTCATCGTCAAGTTTACAATATTCACGTATTTGTCGAGGCCCCATTTGGGCATTATAATGGATGTTTTCCAATTCTTCGAAGCGGGCAGACTGTTTTTCTCTGGCTTTGGTTACCCTTTCCCTGATCAAAAAACTGCTTTCACCTCTTCTTTCTTCACTTAATTTGTCAAAAGGCACCGGAGTTACTTCTATATGAATATCTATTCTGTCCAGTAAAGGTCCGCTAATTTTACTTAAATAACGTTGCATTTCAGAAGCTGAAGAGGTCACCGGAGCATTAGGATCATTAAAATACCCACCCGGACTGGGATTCATACTCGCTACGAGCATAAAACTTGAAGGATAGGTCACCGTAAATCTTGCTCTTGAAATCGTGACTTCCCTGTCTTCAAGAGGCTGCCTCATCACTTCCAGAACCCCACGCTTAAATTCGGGTAATTCATCAAGAAACAAAACTCCGTTGTGAGAAAGTGATATTTCTCCCGGCTGAGGGTAAGCTCCCCCTCCAACTAATGCGACATCTGAAATTGTGTGATGCGGACTGCGAAATGGACGCTGCGCCATTAAGCCAACATTATCCTTAATTCTGCCTGCGACACTATGAATTTTAGTGGTTTCAAGGGCTTCCTGCAGGGTCATAGGAGGAAGAATACTTGGCAACCTTTTAGCTAGCATGGTTTTACCTGCACCTGGCGGACCTATAAGAATAATATTATGTCCACCGGCAGCTGCGATTTCCATACACCGCTTTATAGATTCCTGGCCCTTGACATCAGAAAAGTCGAATTCAAAATTATTTATATTGTTATAGAATGTTTCCCGCGTATTAATTTCTGTTCTTTCCAGTTCTTCTCCTTCATCAAAAAATTTTATTACCTGAGTAATATTTTTAACTCCGTACACTTCAAGCCCGGAAACTATTGCCGCTTCCCTGGCATTCTGCTCTGGAAGAATAAAACCTTTAAAACCTTCTTTTTTACCCTGAATAGCAATAGGTAGTGCTCCTTTAATTGGTTGAAGACTTCCGTCCAGGGATAATTCGCCCATAATAAGATAATCGCCAATATTTTCGGCTTTTATTTGTGATGAAGCGGCAAGAATTCCAAGGGCAAAAGTCAAATCATAAGCCGATCCTTCCTTGCGAAGATCTGCCGGAGCCATGTTAATAATGATTTTTTTTCCGGGAAGTTTGTAATTATTATTTTGAAGTGCAGCCGCGATCCTGTAACTGGATTCCTTAACCGCATTATCCGGAAGGCCCACAAGATGATACCCTATCCCCGATGCAATATTTACTTCTACCGTAATTGTGGTTGCTTCAACCCCAAAAACGGCACTCCCATATACCTTAACCAGCATTTAAATTTGTTTGGAATAAATGTAGCATATTTTTTATAACCCCAAACGCATCAGATACTTAAACCAGAAAATAGATTAGTTATTTTCTATATAAGCCATGCCGTTGGATTTATGGTTAAACTCAGTCTTAACTTTAACTGGTTTATTGGCAAACTTATACAGAATCAAGGTAAAGGTGCTTCCGTTTGCCTCGTTACTTTCCAGTTCTACTTTTCCTCCATGTCCCTGGAAACGCTTTACCATAAAAAAACCCGCTGAATAGCGGGCTTTTAAAAATTTTAATTTTTTGAAAAGGAATTATACTTTGATTACATTTTTTCGATAGTACTCTATTAGCGCATCTATTGGGCGTCTTACAATATTCCCTATTTCAATTCCGTAAGGCTGGGTAACTGCCCTGATAATATCTTCACTAAAATAGGCAATGCTTCCAATAAAATGTACCGGCACAGAATTTACCTGTTTATAGCCCAGTACTCTTGAATGAACAAAATCTGTCATTCCCTCATGAAGCAGTTTATAGAAATATCCGTTTCGCTCATTTGTAAAAATAAACTCTGCAAACTGGGCGAGATACGTATTTGGATTCTCTCTTCTATAAAGATGCATTTTTATAGTATCTGAATTAAGATCGAATTTTTGTTCGAATTTTTCAGCTACTTCAGGGGGCATTCTTTTGTAGTAATAATCCCGAATAAGTCTTTTTCCAAAGTAATTTCCACTTGCTTCATCCATTAGAATGTAGCCCAGAGAATCTACCTTTTGATGGATTTTTTCACCATCATAATAACAACTATTAGATCCTGTTCCAAGAATACAAACTATACCGGGCTCCGTAGTAGCGGCATAAACTGCTGCCACCATATCTTCCATTACCAATACCTCATCTGCATTTGTAAAATAATTAGCGATGATGCTTTTTAGTAATTCCCGGGGTGTAGGAGTTCCACAACCGGCTCCATAGAAGTGTACTTTCTCAATCTTATTCCTTATCTCAGCGAGTTCGGGGTTTTCAGCCAGTCTTTCTTCTAAAATTGGTTCTTTAAACACAGCGGGGTTTAAGCCTTTACTTCGGGTCTTAAAAACCTGTTCGCCTTCATTATTCAGAAGTATCCAGTCACATTTCGTGGAACCTCCATCAGCAATTAAAATCATGCTCGTTTGTATAATTAGATAAAAAAGCCTGAAGAAAATTCAGATAGGAATAGCAATAAACTATTCAAATAATCAAATTTTCTTCAGGCTAGTGTTTTTATATAGATGCTACGTGAACAGCAAGATCAACAAGTTTGGCAGAATAACCATATTCATTATCATACCATGCGATAAGCTTAAAGAAATTGTCGTTTAGCGCAATCCCTGCTCCTGCATCAAAATTACAGGTATGCGGATCTGAAACGAAATCCTGACTTACCACTTCTTCATCTGTGTAATAAACAACACCCTTCAATGGTCCATCTGCTGCTTTTTTGAAAGCCGCTTTAATGTCTTCATAAGTAGCGCTTTTCTCTGTTCTTACTGTAAGGTCAACCACAGAAACATCGGTAGTTGGTACTCTAAATGCCATTCCGGTAAGTTTACC
>JAGXII010000014.1 GCA_024635735.1 Christiangramia sp.
GAACAGGAAGCCCTTCTGTTTTAATATCCAGAAATTCTTTGATATGTAAGTCCTGAATAGTTAGGCCTGAGCCTTCAAACCATTTACGATGCACCAGGTATGGAGGTAAAATTTTTCCTGAAAGTTTCTGCAGGCTTCTGTTACTTAAAAGGTTTTCCCATTTGTCTATTTTAAGTGCCGGAATTTTTGTTTCTCCAAGAACTCTTTCTCTTTCTTTTTCGAGAATAAACCAGTAATAACCATAAGGCGATAAAGTAAATAAATAAGGCCTTTCGGTAATCTTAGGAAACTTATTATGGCTAAATACTTCTACTGGAGTATATCCTTTAAATTCCCCAAGATCGAGTTCTGCAGGTTGTGAAAAACGGGAAAGATTTCCCAGAACCAGTATTTTTTCATCTTCATAAGTTCTGGTATAAGCGATGATCTTGGAATTGGACGGAGATAGAAATTCTATATCGCCGCGACCAAAAGCTTTGTATTTTTTTCGCATTCCAATAATACGCTTCATCCACCATAGCAAGGAAGAGGAAATCATTTGCTGGGTTTCTACGTTTATCGATTCATATTTATATTCAGGATCGATAATAAGCGGTAAATAAAGTTTTTGTGGATTCGCTAAGGAAAATCCGGCATTCCTGTCGGCAGTCCATTGCATGGGAGTTCTAACACCATCACGATCTCCCAGGTAAAAATTGTCTCCCATCCCAATTTCATCACCGTAATAAATAATAGGTGTGCCCGGTAAGGAAAAGAGCAGCACGTTCATTAATTCAATTTTGTTGCGATTATTTTCGAGAAGTGGTGCAAGCCTATGGCGGATGCCAACATTAATCTTTGCCTGTGGATCTTTTGTATAAACTTTATACATATAATCTCTTTCCTCATCGGTCACCATTTCCAAAGTAAGTTCATCATGATTACGAAGAAAAATTCCCCACTGGCAATTTTCAGGGATTTCAGGCGTCTGATCCATAATATCGATAATAGGGTAGCGGTCCTCCATTTTGATAGACATAAACATCCGAGGCATAATTGGGAAGTGATAGTTCATATGGCACTCATCACCATCCCCGAAGTATTCCGCTGAATCCTCTGGCCACATATTAGCTTCTGCCAGTAGTACTTTATTATCATGATTCTTATCTATATGTGCTCTTAGTTTCTTTAGAAATTCATGCGTTTGTGGCAGGTTTTCACAATTGGTATCCTCCCGTTCAAACAAATATGGGACGGCATCCAGTCTGAACCCATCCACGCCCATTTTACACCAGTAATCCATAACATCAAAAACTTCTTTTTGAACCTGTGGATTATCAAAATTCAAATCAGGCTGATGCGAGAAAAAGCGATGCCAGTAGTAGGATTGTGCTTTTGCGTCCCAGCTCCAGTTTGAAGGTTCGGTATCGGTAAAAATAATCCGGGCATCTTTGTATTTTTCAGGATTGTCACTCCAGACGTAGTAATCGCGCTCCGGAGAGCCGTCCGGTGCATTTCTGGCTCTTTGAAACCACGGATGCTGGTCTGAGGTATGGTTAATTACCAGCTCAGTAATCACCTTTAATCCACGGCCATGAGCTTCTTTTATAAATTTTTTAAAGTCATTTACATTTCCGTATGAAGGATTTATGGAATAAAAATCGGCAATGTCGTAACCATCATCCCTAAGCGGCGAAGGGTAAAACGGAAGAAGCCAGATGGCAGTTACACCAAGGTCTTCCAAATAATCCAGTTTTTGAAGAAGTCCTTCAAAATCTCCAATCCCATCACCATTACTATCAAAAAATGCTTTTATATGAAGTTCGTATATAATAGCATCTTTATACCATTGAGCTTCTTCAGGACTGGATTGTTTAGACATAAAATAATTTATTAGAGTGGATTTCTATTGATTCCACCTAAATTTAAAAAATATGAGGGCCGTATCAGTTAAAAAAATACTAAAGCCTACTTGTGAATTAGATATAAATTGAAATACGAAAGCTCTTTATATAGAGAACAAAATTCTCATTTGTTATACTTATCTTTGCAGCCGCAAAAACACAGCATCTAAATCTAAGTTTATGAAAGCCGGAATTGTAGGACTTCCCAATGTTGGTAAATCAACACTGTTTAACTGCTTAAGCAACGCGAAAGCGCAGAGCGCAAACTTTCCTTTCTGCACTATCGAGCCTAATGTTGGAGTAGTGAATGTTCCGGACCAGAGGCTTACCAAACTTGGTGAACTTGTGGATCCTGAAAGAGTGGTGCCGGCAACTGTAGAGATCGTTGATATCGCGGGACTGGTAAAAGGCGCCAGCAAAGGAGAAGGTTTAGGAAACCAGTTTCTTGGAAATATCAGGGAAACAGATGCGATTCTTCATGTTTTAAGATGTTTTGAGAACGATAATATTCTTCACGTGGATGGTTCCATTAATCCCATCAGGGATAAGGAAACTATAGATATGGAGCTTCAGCTTAAAGATTTAGAAACAGCAGAAAAAAAACTGGAAAAGGTTAAGCGTGCCGCTAAAACTGGTAATAAGGAAGCTCAGAAAGAAGAGGCCGCACTTTTAAAGGTCAAAAAAGGCCTTGAAGAAGGGAAGTCTGTTAGAGCTATAGATCTAACAGACGATGAAAGAAAAGAATTCATAAAGCCTCTTCAGTTTATTACAGATAAACCTGTAATGTATGTTTGTAATGTAGATGAAGCTTCCGCTACCTCAGGAAATGCATACGTTGAAAAAGTAAAGGAGGCTGTAAAAGATGAAAATGCCGAGGTATTGGTCCTTGCTGTAGGAACCGAAGCCGATATTGCCGAATTGGACGATTATGAAGAACGACAGATGTTTCTTCAGGATATAGGTCTGGAAGAACCTGGTTCTGCAAAACTTATACGCGGAGCCTATAATTTGCTTAATCTACAAACGTATTTTACGGCTGGTGTTAAAGAGGTTAGAGCCTGGACAATTTCTGTAGGAGCTTCTGCACCACAAGCGGCAGGAGTAATTCATACCGACTTTGAAAAAGGATTTATTAGGGCTGAGGTTATAGGTTATGATGATTATGTAAGCTATGGCAGCGAAGCTAAAGTTAAGGAAGCCGGAAAAATAAGGGTGGAAGGAAAAGAATACATCGTTAAGGATGGCGATATTATGCATTTCCGTTTCAACGTCTAGGACATTAGAAATTGTCTTAAATATTAACTTCATCCTTAGTAATCAGCAATTAACATTCTTTCCTAAATCTTTGTTAATTACTTTCGGCTTATAGTGTTTCAGTTTTTTAGGTATTGCCTTATATTTAGGCCATAACTCCATGACTACTTATGAGCGAGAATACTAAATATACCGAAGATAATATTCGGTCGTTAGACTGGAAGGAGCATATAAGAATGCGACCCGGGATGTATATCGGGAAGCTCGGAGATGGATCCAGTCAGGATGATGGAATATATATTCTACTTAAAGAAGTTATAGACAACAGTATCGATGAATTCGTTATGGGTGCCGGAAAGACTATTGAAATTTCGGTGCAGAATCAACGCGTCATCGTTCGGGATTTCGGGAGGGGAATACCTCTTGGGAAAGTAGTGGATGTGGTTTCCAAAATGAATACCGGTGGTAAGTACGATACCCGGGCCTTCAAAAAATCTGTTGGACTTAACGGGGTTGGTACCAAAACCGTGAATGCGCTTTCCTCATACTTTCGGGTAGAATCCTCGAGGGATAATAAAAGTCACGCTGCCGAATTTGAGCAGGGAAACCTGATGGAAGAAGAACATCTGGAAGAAACTTCGCGCAGAAGAGGAACCAAGATCTCTTTTGTTCCTGATGAGGTTATTTTCAAGAATTATAAGTTCAGAAATGAGTATATAGAGAAAATGCTCAAAAACTATGTGTATCTCAATCCAGGATTAACCATAGTTTTTAACGGGGAAAAATTCTATTCGGAAAACGGATTAAAAGATTTACTCGGGGATAGCATTAGTGAAGATGATATGCTGTATCCTATCATTCACCTTAGAGGAGATGATATTGAAGTAGCAATTACGCACAGTAAATCCCAGTATAGTGAAGAATACCATTCTTTTGTAAACGGGCAGAATACTTCCCAGGGCGGGACTCAC
Organism: Christiangramia sp.; assembly: GCA_024635735.1. Classification (GTDB taxonomy): domain Bacteria; phylum Bacteroidota; class Bacteroidia; order Flavobacteriales; family Flavobacteriaceae; genus Christiangramia. Next base: position 4,109 of record JAGXII010000014.1, read on the forward strand.
CTGTTAGCCTTCCGGGAAGCAGTAGTAAAAACCGTAAGGGAATTTTATGGAAAGAATTACGAAGCCAGTGACATAAGAAAATCTATAGTGTCGGCCATCAGTATAAAAGTCATGGAGCCGGTTTTTGAAAGTCAGACGAAAACAAAACTCGGTTCTACCGATATGGGCGGAAAATTTCCAACCGTGAGAACCTATATCAACGATTTTTTAAAACGAAATCTTGATAATTATTTACATAAGAATCCTGAAACTGCTGAAAGCCTTCACAGAAAAATACTTCAGGCTGAAAGAGAACGTAAGGACCTTTCGGGTATTCGAAAACTAGCGAAAGACAGAGCTAAAAAGGCCAGTCTTCACAATAAAAAACTAAGAGATTGTAGGGTTCATCTTGCCGATAGTAAAAATGAACGCTGCCTGGAAACCACCCTTTTTATCACTGAGGGAGATTCGGCTAGTGGTTCTATTACAAAAAGCCGGGATGTGGTAACACAGGCTGTTTTCAGTTTAAAGGGAAAACCTCTCAACAGTTACGGACTTTCTAAGAAGATCGTTTATGAAAATGAGGAATTTAACCTTTTACAGGCGGCATTAAATATTGAAGAATCTCTGGAAGATCTTAGATATCATAATATTGTAATTGCGACTGATGCCGATGTGGATGGAATGCATATTCGATTATTGCTAATTACCTTTTTCCTTCAGTTCTTTCCGGAACTAATTAAGGAAAATCATTTATATATTCTGCAAACTCCGTTATTCCGGGTTCGTAACAAGAAAGAAACGATCTATTGTTACAGCGAAATGGAACGCAGGCAGGCCATAGAAAAACTTTCCGGAAAAGCAGAAATTACACGATTTAAAGGGCTTGGTGAAATCTCTCCCGATGAATTTGTTCATTTTATTGGAGACGATATCCGTCTGGATCCTGTAATGCTTGATAAGGATAAGTCTATCGAGGAAATGCTGAGTTTTTACATGGGAAAAAACACTCCCGACAGACAGGAGTTTATAATCGACAACCTTAAAGTTGAACTCGATCTTATAGAAGAGCTGGGCATATGAGATTTACCAACCGAACTGAGATCAAGATAATCCCATCTATCTATATCGTACTTGTTGCGGTATTTGTCACCAATATTTTTGTGAATATCGAGATTATGGCCTCAGATACGGAGCAGGAGATTAGTTTCAGTCATTTTATACCTAACATTGTTACTTTAATACTGGGCGTGTATGTTCACAGGATCGGTCAGTCGTTTGATTTTGACAGTGATGGAGAGACTCTTAATTTTAAGAATAACGGTGTATTCTTTTCAAAATTTATGGAATATCGTGTTCAGAAAGCGGAATTTCCTAAGCGCAAACTGGGAAAATTTAAATTCAGGGATTATGGAATTTATTCTTCCCTCACCATTTATATAAGTTCCAGACGAAAGAAAGGATATAGAAAATATACATTCAATACTACATTTTTAACCCGAAAAAAGAAAAAGGGAATGGTGTCCTCGCTTCAAAAAGTGCTGGAAACCACCCCTAAAGTTACTGCCTAATGGAAGAGAACCAAGAAGGAGCTCACGAAGAAGAGCATTTGGAAAGTAAAGAAGAATTAATAAAGGTTACCGGCATGTATAAAGACTGGTTTCTGGATTATGCTTCCTACGTAATCCTGGAACGGGCGGTACCTGCTATAGAAGATGGCTTTAAGCCTGTGCAGAGACGTATCATGCATTCCAGGAAAGACCTGGATGACGGGCGATATAATAAGGTTGCCAATATTGTGGGGCATACCATGCAATATCACCCTCACGGTGATGCCAGTATCGGGGATGCTATGGTTCAAATCGGGCAAAAAGATCTTTTAATAGATACACAGGGAAACTGGGGAAACATACTTACCGGAGACCGCGCGGCCGCTCCGCGTTATATCGAAGCAAGACTGTCTAAATTCGCCCTTGAGGTATTATATAGTCCGAAGCTAACCGAATGGCAGTTATCATATGATGGAAGAAAACAGGAACCTGTAAATCTTCCCGTAAAATTTCCAATGTTGCTGGCGCAAGGAGCTGAAGGGATTGCGGTAGGTCTGAGTACAAGAATACTTCCTCATAATTTTCATGAACTTATAGATGCTTCCATCAATCACTTACGTGGAAAGAAATTTAAAATATTTCCAGATTTTCCAACGGGAGGGATAGCCGATATTACTAATTATAACGATGGATTAAGAGGCGGAAGAGTAAGAATAAGGGCTAAAATAAATCAACTGGATAAGAATACGCTGGTGATTAATGAAATCCCTTACGGAACTAACACCTCCAGCCTTATTGATTCTGTATTAAAAGCAAACGATAAGGGAAAGATCAAGATCAAAAAGATCGAAGACAATACGGCTGCAGATGTTGAAATTCTAATCCATCTGCCAAATAATATTTCGCCAGATAAAACCATCGATGCCCTATATGCGTTTACACAATGTGAAAATTCAATTGCGCCTCTGGGTTGTGTAATTATAGATCACAAACCAATATTTTTAGGAGTATCTGAAATTCTTAGAAGGTCTACTGATCATACATTATATTTATTACAGAAAGAGCTTGAAATCAAGCTTGAGGAACTGGAAGAGCAGTGGCATTTCGCTTCTTTAGAGAGAATTTTTATTGAAAACCGTATTTATCGCGATATTGAAGATGAGGAAACCTGGGACGGAGTGATCCAGGCTATTGATAAAGGTTTAAAACCATTTACAAAGCACCTGAAAAGAGCCGTAACAGTTGAAGATATTACAAGACTTACCGAAATTCGTATCAAGAGGATCTCAAAATTCGACCTTGATAAGGCGCAGCAAAAAATAGATACCCTTGAAGGCGATATAGCCCAGATAAAACATCACCTGGATAATATTGTGGATTTTGCTGTTGATTATTTCAAAAAGCTCAAAAAAGATTATGGTGAAGGAAGGGAGCGAAAAACTGAATTACGCATATTTGATGATATCGAGGCAACAAAGGTTGTTATAAGAAACACCAAGCTTTATGTAAACAGGGCTGAAGGTTTTGTTGGTACTTCCCTTAAGAAGGATGAATATGTAACCGATTGTTCAGATATAGATGATGTGATTTGTTTCACTGGCGACGGTAAAATGATGGTCACCAAAGTAGATTCCAAGACTTTTATAGGTAAGGATATCATTCATGTGGCGATTTTCAAGAAAAAAGATAAGCGTACCATCTATAATATGATTTATAGAGATGGTAAAGCCGGAAACACTTATGTGAAGCGATTTTCGGTGACTTCAATTACAAGGGACAGAGAATATGATCTAACCCAGAGGAAGAAGGATTCTAAAATTCATTACTTCTCTGCTAACCCTAACGGGGAAGCTGAGGTGGTTACGGTATTCCTGAGACAAATGGGAAGTATCAGAAAGGTTAAGTTCGATCTCGACTTTGCCGATGTTCTTATTAAAGGAAGAAAAGTAAAAGGAAATATCGTCACTAAATATTCAATAAAACGAATAGAATTAAAAGAAGAGGGAGTTTCTACTCTTAAACCACGCCGCATTTGGTTCGATGAAACTGTAAAAAGGCTGAATGTGGATGAAAGAGGTGAACTTTTAGGAGAATTTCGTGGAGATGACAGGTTGTTAATTATCACCCAGGATGGCGTGGCCAAAACTATTAAACCTGAATTGACCACCCGATTTGACAGTGAAATAATCGTCCTGGAAAAATGGGTGAAGGATAAACCAATTTCGGCTATCTACTGGGAACCTGAAAAAGAACGCTATTATGTTAAACGTTTTCTAATAGAAAATTCGGATAAGGAAGAAAGGTTTATCAGTGATCATGAAGACTCATTTTTAGAGCTTGTTTCTACCGATTATTATCCTATAGCTGAACTCGTTTATACAAAACCAAAAGGAAAAGAGCGCAGGGAAAATGAAGAAATAAATATTAAAGAGTTTATTTCGGTGAAAGGGGTTAAGGCTCTTGGAAATCAATTAACTACAGAAAAAGTAAACCAGATAAATCTGCTGGACCCTTTACCTTATGAAAATCAGAATACTGATGAGGAAAAAGAAGAAAGTAAAGAGGAGTCTGAGTATAAAGAAATAACCGGAGAAGATATCAAATCCGGAGAGATCAGGAAGTTAGATAATAATTCGTCTTCAGACAGTCAACCTTCTTTATTTGATGATTGATGGGATTAATTAAAGAGTTTAAAGAGTTTGCGGTAAAAGGCAATATGGTGGACATGGCAGTGGGTATAATCATCGGTGCTGCCTTTAACGCTGTTGTGAATAGCCTGGTGAAGCAGGTGATATTACCTCCTTTGAGTCTTCTAACCGATGGAATTCATTTTGCCGACAAAAAGTTTGTATTAAGGGAGGCTATAGGTAGTCCCGGAACAGAAGATTTTATAGAAGAAGTAGCCATAGGTTACGGGCTGTTATTCGAAACTTTTATAGACTTTCTTATTGTTGGTTTTGTAGTTTTTCTGGTGGTTCGATTCATGAACCGGTTTAGAGCCAAGGCTCAGGATCCTAAGAATAATCAGGTTGCCACCCCTAAAGACATAGAGCTACTCTCAAATTTGAAGGATCTTATGGAGGAGCAGAATGAATTGCTTCGAAACAAACAGAATTAATCCTCCTTCACACGTGTAACCGATCCTCTTGATTTTTTAGGATCTCCCACCTGCCCGTATTCAAAAGTATAACCATCCTTGGTAGTGGTTAAAATCCTCATTTGTATAGCTTTCTCCTCACCCATACTATCAGGATTAAGGTTTCGCAGGATATACTCACAGTCATTGACCCATCTCACAGAAGAGGTGTCTACATTCCCCTGAAATTTTTCGATCTCTATAGAGTCATTCCTTATGAATTCTGATGTAACCAGTTCTCCATTGATGTAAGACTCAAATTTGAAGGTTCCTGTATGATAATCCAGGCAATCCCGTTCAGCATTAAAACAGCTGCTGAATAAAAATACCAGTAATAAATAGGGAATTATATTTTTCATACCGCAAAATAATTCAATTTACGTGAGAATATCAATTTTCAAAGGCTTCAAAACTGCCATCAGTATAAAAAAACACGATTTTTTTAATTTCCTTTCCAGCTGCGGGAGCATTCGAAATTCTGGCGGAATTTTCAGGTTTTTGAATTTGAGAGGGGTTTTGTTCTTTTTGAGGAGTTAAAGGAACAGGCTCCTTATTTTCAATTTCCTTTTTTTCAGAAGAAGAGGCAGGGAAATTTCCTTTCCCGTTTAACAACCAGTAGAGCTCAACCTCCGGAAAATTCTTCACCACCTTCATTACAAAATCCAGACTTGGTTTATTTCTGCCCGACAGAATATGTGAAATCGAGGAGCGGCCCACCTCAATCTTATCGGCAAAAGCTGCAGCCGAAATATCATAAAAATCGAGAATCTTATTGAGTCGGGAAGCGAATTTTTCAGTGTTTACCATTGTAAATATAAATAGAACATAAAGCTATTTACAAATGTAAATAATTTAAACGAATATATGGTTTTACAATTGTAAACTTCTATATAAAAGTTAAATAAATAGTTTAATATCAATATATTAAAATGCTAAAATTTAGATTAATAGATATGAAATAAGTAACGATAGGATATTTTCCATATCCAGTGTTTACCAGCCCGGCATTATTGTTTACAAATGTATATACAAATGTAAATTATAACTGTTTACAATTGTAAAATATACATTGTTTAGTTTTGTAAACATGAAAAATGAAGAACTTCAAAATCTGTTTTCAGACCCATACTTCGAGAGGTTTAAATTTGAAAAAGTATCCGGGAGATATGTAACCAATAAAAATCTTAAACGATTAATCCGTCATCTTGATAATTCTTTTCAGGTGAAACAAATTGGAAAATCTGTAGAGGGAAGAGATATTTCCATTTTTGAAATAGGTACCGGAGAAATTAAAATTCTAGCCTGGTCTCAAATGCACGGGAATGAATCAACAACCACAAAAGCTGTATTTGATCTTTTGTGCGCATTTAAAAGAGATTCCTCGAATTTAGTGCTCCAAACCATCCTGGAATGTTGTACGATTCAAATAATCCCTATTCTTAATCCTGATGGCGCCAAGGCTTATACCAGGGTAAATGCAAATTCGGTTGACCTGAACCGTGATCTGCAAAATTTGAGCCAGCCGGAGAGTTCTTTATTAAAACGTCAATACGATAAGTTTCAACCAGATTTTTGTTTGAATTTACACGACCAGAGAACCATATTTAGTGCCGGAAAGAAACCAAAGCCGGCAACACTGTCTTTTCTTACTCCTTCAAAAGACGAGGAGCGATCAATTGATGAACCCAGGAAAAAAAGCATGGGGCTTATTGCCGGAATCTCTTCAGACCTAAGTGATCAACTTCCGGGATGTATTGGCAGATATGATGATTCATACAATATTCATTGTGCCGGTGATACTTTTCAGACCCTTGGAACTCCTACCTTATTATTTGAAGCAGGACATTATCCAGGAGATTACGTTAGAGAAGAGGTAAGGAAATATGTCTGGAGGGCACTAATTTCCTGTCTTTACAGAATTTCGATAGAGAATGTACAGGCCGATAATTATGAAGCTTACTTTGAAATTCCTGAAAATGAGAAGCTTTTTAATGATATCGTTCTAAGAAACGTGTCTGTAGATGGAAGTATAAAGGAAGTGAGTATCCAGTACAAGGAAGTAAGGAAGCGCGATAAAATTAAATTTGAGCCGGTAATACAAAAAGTGGCTGATGAAATCCCCAATTTTGGACACAGGGAAATTGACGGTGAAGGGAAGGAATTAAGTCTTTCGGGAAATGTTAAGCTTGCCGAAAACGTTATAGTTAATAAAATTCTCTTAAATAATACGGAATTACGGTTTAAACCATGGTAATTATCAAATTATTTAACAATAATTCAATGAATTTGTATTATTTTTGAGGTTCATTAAAAAAAAGAAGTTTAGAAATGGCCAAGTTTAAATTAGACGAAACAGACCACCAGATTCTTGATATGCTTATCGAGAATACCAGAACTCCCTTTACCGATATCGCCAAAAAACTGCTGATTTCTGCAGGTACAGTGCATGTTAGGGTAAAGAAAATGGAGGAAGCGGAAATTATTATAGGTTCTTCACTAACTCTGGATTATAAAAAATTAGGTTATGCATTTATAGCCTATGTTGGAGTTTTTCTTAAGAATACTTCTCAGACAAAATTTGTACTGGAAAGAATTAATGAAATTCCTTTTGTGACGGTAGCGCACGTTACTACCGGCAAATTTAATGTCTTTTGTAAAATTCGCGCACGCAACACACAACACGCCAAAGAAATTATTTTTCAGTTAGACGATATAGAAGGGGTATACCGTACAGAAACTATGATCTCACTGGAAGAAAGTATTAATGATAAGAAACGATTGATGCATTCTATTTTTAAAGAGATGTAAACAGTCCTAAACTTTTATTAAAGGCCCTTTAGACTGTTTCGTTTAAAGGGTTTTTTTATAATTTTAATAGAAACGAATACAAAGTAAAATTAATTTATGAACAGAGAGCCAAGATTAGATAGATTTAATGACAATGTACTCGCCAAATATCAGGTTTATAACAGTATATTTTTAACCCTGCCATATGACGATATAAAAAAGACCGGAGCTCTTTTACCTCTATTTCTTGAAATATGTGAAACTGGGTTTAAACAAAATAAAAATCCTTCAGAAATCGTGGAGAGATTTTTTAGCAAGTATGGTGAGAATCCTTCCGAAGAAGAAAAAATAGATCTTCTTTTTCGTTTTATCCAATATATAGAAAGACAGGTTGTATTGTTTGACGCTATAGAAGATGCTTCTTTTCCTATAGTAAATAATATGGATGGTCGCGGAACATTGCGAAGTGTAAAGGAAGAAGCCGAAGCTACTCAGAAAACCGAAGACTTAAAGAAATACCTTAAGAATTTCAAGGTAAGACCAACACTTACAGCCCATCCAACTCAGTTTTATCCTGGTTCTGTACTGGGGATTATCACCGATTTAGATAAGGCTATTCAGAAGAATGATCTTATAAAAATAAAGCAATTACTTGCTCAGTTAGGGAAAACCCCGTTTTTCAATAAAGAAAAACCAACTCCCTATGATGAGGCTGTGAGTCTTATTTGGTATTTTGAAAATGTATTTTACCAGAGTGCCAGTAAGATCCATAATTATATTAGACAGAATATTTTTGACGGAGAAGAAGTGGGAAATCAGGTAATTAATCTGGGATTCTGGCCTGGAGGAGACCGTGATGGAAATCCTTTTGTAACTACCGATATCACTCTGAAAGTTGCTGAAAGATTGAAAAGAAGTATCCTGTTGAATTACTATCGCGACATCCGGAAACTTAAGAGACGTCTCACCTTTAGAGAAGTTAATGAGCTCATGGGAGAAATTGAAAGAGGTCTTTATGAGTCTGCGATTTCACCAACAGGAAAGATTAAAATTAGCCTTCAGGATCTTAAGGATAAACTCAAGTATATAAGAGAAGTACTTATAAATAAACATCAGTCTCTGTTTTTAGAAGAAGTGGAAGATATGTTGAATAAATTTGATTTGTTCGGATATCATTTCGCGACACTGGATATACGTCAGGATTCAGGAATTCACCAGGACGTGCTTAAGGAAGTGATTGAAACTACTTCTAAAAAAGACAAATTATTACCCGCAGATTTTGAAAACCTTGATACTGAAAAGCAAAATGAATTGCTCAGTAATGTAAAAGGAAAGCTTGATCCGGAGGATTTTGAAGAAGGAATGGGGAAAGCCACAATTTCTTCAATCTATGCAATGCAGGAGATACAGGAAAGAAACGGGGAAGAAGGCGCCAATCGCTATATTATAAGTAACTGCGGCAGTGTTCAGGGAGTGCTTCAGCCTTTCGCATTTTTAAGAATGTGTGGGTGGGAAGAACCAAGCGTAGATGTTATTCCATTGTTTGAGACGGTGCCTGACCTTCAGGACGCTCACAACGTTATGGAGAAGCTTTACACGAACCCTGTTTATAAAGAGCATCTTGAAAGACGAGGGAACAAACAAACCATTATGTTAGGATTTAGCGACGGTACTAAAGATGGCGGATATTTAATGGCCAACTGGAGTATTTATAAAGCTAAAGAAACTCTTACCAGGGTTTCAAGAGAATATGGTATTAAAGTAGTGTTCTTTGACGGTAGAGGAGGACCACCGGCAAGAGGTGGAGGTAAAAC
>JAGXII010000163.1 GCA_024635735.1 Christiangramia sp.
AACTGTTTTTTCTCGTGGCTGACTATCAAAGGTTGCCAAAACCAAATCACCGTTCGCAGAGGTGGGCTCCTGTGACTGGCTGGTTTTAAATATTACATTGGAAAAACAAGGATCAATTACAAATTCTGCATTTGGAAATGTATTCTGAGCATAGGTACTTAATTGGCAAAGATCTACTCTTGCTTCAAAAAATGTACCTGCCAGATATTGGTCGGTAGGGCTAAATTTACCTGTATAATCCCATTCACATGGAACACCTGTGGTGCCAGAATTAACAAATCCTTTTGTTATATAATCATAGTTAGTTCCGCTGTCATTGGTATCAATCAGGAGGTTTAACTTTCCGCTATCCCACACATATATTTTTACAGCTTGCTTTCCACCTCCATTGGTAAATTTGCTTGTAATTAGAAGATCTCCATCTTCGTGGACTCCCGTAAAACTACCATCACTATTTTGGCTTATGTTCGGATCTTTAAAAATCCATAAACCTAAATCTGTATCCCCATTCGCTGCATACCTATCGGCAAAAAAGGTTAGGTCACATTCATCTAGTGATGCACCTACATTTCCTAAATCCGATTTCGCCGATACATTTCCTAAGGACCACACCCAATCTTCCAGGGGAACCACATCAGAAGTACCTTCAGTGAACTGGCTGTCATCATTACTCCCATTTAGAACATCTTTTACATGTACCGTGGGAGTAAGCGGGTTAATGAACACATTACACCAATCTGACGGATCTCCCTCTATTGTTTGTGCAGAAATAAATTGCAGACCAAAAAGAAGGAAAAATACATAAAAATAGTTCCTAACCGAAGAGGTCCTTCTAACTAAAATCTCTAACAGGTTCATTTGACCCGTCCATAAAGATAAAATTGTAATTTTTTTCATAATTCAAAGTTTTAAGGTTAGCACCAAATCAAAAGTGGAGCTGGGTAGACAGGGCTGTCTGGGTTTTGAGGACTTTGAAAAATGTTAAACTAAAAACGTTAATGAATAAAGCTCTTCTAACCGGTTCTATATAACAAGACCGGGAAACATACCTTTCCAGGTATTTCGTCTATCGGGGGGAGATAAAATAATTTATCCGGGGCTGGATGGATAAAAATCAATCTGTATTCTGTATTATGACTGGTTATTTAAAGTCATATATACTAAATCACTGGAATTCCAGTGGTTTCAATAATTATAAGATTGGGGGCCCAAAATAATTGTAAGAGAAAGGAGCAAAATTTCAAAAATGTTTCTGTTCGCTAATTGCCGCGAAGTTTTAATTATAAATTTCGTTTTCCAGGGGCCAGGATATTTGAAACGTAGGGTTGTTTCAAAAAATTAAAATCTTTAAGAATGTAAGTTCAAATATAAAAGTTTTTGCAATCCCTTAATTATTTTATTTTCACTTAAACCTCTATTGTGCTAGTTTTCAGTAATTAATAAGGGATTTCCCCCATCAATATAGAATAAAAACATCCTAAAAAAATAAAAAAGCAGCCCGTAAAGGACTGCTTTTCAATATTTATAATTAGTAAATTCTATTTAGCCGAGATGATTTTCTTGACAAAGACTTCTCTGTCGGTAATCATTCTTACGATATAAATCTGGCTTGCACGGCGTTCGAAATCAATATTTAAGGTGGAGATCGAATTGGAATAGACAACCTTATTTAACAGCCTGCCTTTCCAGCTTTAAAATTGAATAAATGAATGTTTTAAAGACTATTATTTTTAATAAAAATCAGGAGTGCGAGGTCATTTTGTACTCCAAAATAGTCATTATGAAATTATTAAAATAAACATTCCTTTTTGCGAAATTATCATTTAAAAGGTACAATATTATCAATTCATAAAAACTTGATTTAAAGAACATTATTCTTTTCTGGTTTCAACGCGTTTTATTTAACTTTAAAAGAATAATTCAGAATGAACCAGTATGAAAATGAAAGCACAGGGGCTCTACTCCCCTCAATTTGAGCACGATAACTGCGGGGCAGGTTTTATTTGCAATCTAAATGGAGAAAGAACAAATCAAATTATACATAAGGCCATTGATATCCTTGTTCGACTTGAACACAGGGGTGCGGTAAGTGCCGATGGAAAAACAGGTGACGGAGCAGGAATTCTTATTGAAGTTCCTCATGATTTTTTTAAGAAAGTATGTGAATTCGACTTACCGGAATTTCGTTCTTATGCGGTTGGAATGGTTTTTCTTCCCAGGAATAAAAATCAGGCAGAAATCTGTAAAAAGGCATTTGAAGATGAAATTAGAAGCCAGCAATTAGAAATCCTTGGCTGGAGAAAAGTACCGGTAAATCATTCCTGTCTTGGAAAAATGGCAAGTCGCGTAGAACCGGCAATCGAACAGGTATTTGTTGGCAGACCGGAAAAACTGGACGACACAAAATTCAATGCGAAACTCTATACAGCCAGAAAAATTGCTGAACATACCATTGAAAATTCCGGGCTTTCTGAAAATGAATATTTCTATTTCTCAAGTCTTTCTACCAATACTATAATATATAAAGGTCTTTTAATGCCTCAGGATATTCATGAGTATTATAAAGACCTTAATGATCCTGATGTGATTACCAAGCTTGCGCTGGTACATCAGCGATTCTCTACAAACACATTTCCTACCTGGGACCTTGCACAACCATTCAGATATATGTGCCATAACGGAGAGATCAATACCCTTAGAGGGAATCTAAGCCGAATGAGAGCCAGAGAAGAGCTTTTTGAAAGCGATCTTTTTGGGGAGGACCTCAAAAAATTAGTCCCCGTAACCTTAGAAGGTAAATCAGACTCCGCCTCCATGGATATGGTGCTGGAACTGCTTCTCCAAACAGGCAGATCATTACCCGAAGCCATTATGATGATGGTGCCCGAAGCCTGGGAGAAAAACCCTTCCATGAGTGATAAGAAAAAGGCATTTTACGAATATAATGCCTGCATTATGGAACCGTGGGACGGACCGGCTTCCATTCCATTCACCGATGGAAATTATATTGGTGCACTTCTGGATAGAAATGGTTTGCGACCTTCCAGATATACCGTCACCAAGGATGGGTATGTAGTAATGTCTTCAGAAACCGGGGTTTTGGATATAAAACCTGAAAATGTTCTGAAACATGGTAGACTGGAACCGGGAAGAATGTTTCTTGTAGACATGATAGAAGGCCGGATTATAGAGGATAAAGAGGTGAAGGAAGATATTGTTTCCAAATTACCTTATAGAAAATGGCTGGACGAAAATCTGTTCCCACTGGCAAATGTTCCTTATACTGGAAATAAAACTCCTGTGGAGGATATTCCCTATTTAACCCGACTAAAACTTTTTGGATATACCTATGAGGATATCAGCACCATTATTTCTCCGATGGCTTCCAATGCTAAAGAAGCGATTGGATCTATGGGAACAGATATTCCCCTGGCGGTACTTTCTCATAAACCACAGCTGTTATTTAACTATTTCAAGCAACTTTTCGCACAGGTGACCAATCCGCCACTTGACGGAATACGCGAAGAAATTGTTACTGATATCAGTCTTTCTGTAGGTGAGGATATCAATATTTTTGAACTCATCCCTGAACAATGTAAAAAGCTGAAAATTCAAAATCCAGTGATCTCCAATGAAGATCTGGACAAGATAAAATATATAGATTATCCCGGTTTTAAAGCCCGCTCCATCTCAATTCTTTATGAAGCTGAAAAGGGAATGAACGGCCTTGAAGATCGCCTGGAAGAAATGATATACGAGATCAATAATGCTGTTGATGAAGGATGTAATGTCATAATTCTTTCAGACCGGAATGTAAACCCAAAACTGGCGCCTATACCTTCTTTACTTGCATGTTCTTTTGTGCATCACCGAGTTAAGGATTATAACAGAAGATCTTCTTTTGGAATTGTAATAGAGTCGGCTGAACCTAGAGAACCGCATCACTTCGCCGCGTTGTTTGGATATGGAGCGAGTGCGATTAACCCATATATGGTTAATGAAGTAATCTACGATCTTGTTGAAAGAAAAGAGATTGAAGTTGAAGATCCCGAAGTAGCCGTTGAAAATTTCAATGTCGCTATCGGAAAAGGGATCATCAAAATCATGAATAAGATTGGAATCTCCACACTGCTTTCGTATCGTGGTTCACAGATATTTGAAATTCTTGGACTTAATAAGAAGTTCGTCGATAAATATTTCTGTAATACTCCTACAAGGATCGAAGGAATTGGTCTCTATGAAATTGAAAAGGAGGTCCAGAAAAGATATCAGCATGCGTTCAATCCACCTGAAACAGATACCGATTTGGATCTTGAAATGGGTGGTGATTACAGATGGAGAAGGAACGGAGAACGCCATTTATTTAATCCGGCGAGTGTTGCCAAACTTCAGCAGGCTGTGAAGCAGAATAGTTATGAAACTTATTCTGAATATTCTAAAATCATCAATGAGCAGAATGAAAATCTCATGACGCTACGGGGAATGTTCAAATACAAAGAGCTCAACCCTATTCCTATTGATGAGGTAGAACCATGGACTGAAATAGTAAAAAGATTTAAAACGGGCGCGATGTCTTTTGGTTCCATTTCCAAAGAAGCTCATGAGAACCTGGCTGTTGCGATGAACCGAATCAAAGGAAAAAGTAATTCCGGAGAAGGAGGTGAAGACCCGGGCCGTTTTCAGAAAGATATTAATGGAAACTGGCGTAATAGCGCGATCAAACAGGTTGCTTCCGGTCGCTTTGGGGTATCTATAGACTATTTGTCAAACGCGCGGGAAATACAAATAAAAATGGCTCAGGGCGCCAAGCCCGGTGAAGGTGGACAACTGCCCGGAGCAAAAGTAAATCCTGATATTGCGAAAACGAGAAACTCCACTCCTTATGTTGGATTAATTTCTCCGCCGCCACACCATGACATCTATTCTATTGAAGATTTAGCCCAGCTGATCTTTGACCTGAAAAACGCAAACAGGGAAGCCAGGATCAATGTAAAACTGGTTTCTAAAGTTGGTGTGGGAACTATTGCAGCCGGTGTTGCAAAAGCAAAGGCC
>JAGXII010000015.1 GCA_024635735.1 Christiangramia sp.
AATCATAGGATTAGGTGCGCTTAAGTATTACATTTTAAAAGTGGATCCTAAAAAGCGTATTTTATTCGATCCGAAAGAATCCATAGATTTTCAAGGTAATACAGGGCCATTCATTCAATATACCTACGCGAGGATTCAGTCGATCTTAAGAAAGGCAGACTTTGGTACTTCAGCAAATCTTTCCAAAGATTTCAGTTTTCACGAAAAGGAAAAGGAACTAATCAAACAGGTACAGTTATTTCCTGAAACAGTTGCTCTGGCAGCAGAAAATCATTCACCGGCCTTAATAGCTAATTATACCTATGAACTTGTAAAATCTTTTAATTCCTTTTATCAGAATGTTCAAATTCTGGGTATTGAGAATGAAGATGAGAAAGTATTCAGAGTTCAATTGTCCAGGTTGGTGGCGAATGTGATCAAATCAGGATTTAAGTTACTTGGGATCGAGGTTCCGGAGAGAATGTAGGGGGAAGTATGAAATAAGAGGTACGAAGTTAGAATTATTGATTTCGTCATGCTGAACTCGTTTCAGCATTTCAAATGAAAATGAAAATGAAAATGAATTTTAAATTTTTGAACTTTCTCTTTCAGGTTCAAATCATTAAATTTGCAATTCGCTGCTCAGCAGCAATAGAATAAAATCACAGGAAAGATTATGTTTGATAATTTAAGCGATAAGTTAGATAGTGCCTTTCACGTCCTGAAAGGACATGGGCAAATTACAGAG
Source organism: Christiangramia sp. (assembly GCA_024635735.1). Lineage (GTDB taxonomy): Bacteria > Bacteroidota > Bacteroidia > Flavobacteriales > Flavobacteriaceae > Christiangramia. The sequence goes on from JAGXII010000015.1 coordinate 728, forward strand.
ATAAATGTTGCAGAAAGCCTTAAGGAGGTAAGGCGCGCGTTGGTAGATGCCGATGTAAACTATAAAATAGCCAAGGAATTTACTACTACTGTAAAGGAAAAGGCTCTTGGACAGGACGTGCTGACAACATTGAAGCCTGGACAGTTGATGGTGAAGCTTGTAAAAGATGAGCTTACCGATCTTATGGGAGGTGAGGCTGAAGGTATTGATCTTTCCGGTAATCCTTCTGTAATATTAATGTCTGGTTTGCAGGGTAGTGGTAAAACCACTTTCTCCGGTAAGCTTGCCAATTTCTTAAAGAATAAAAAATCTAAGAAACCATTATTGGTAGCTTGTGATGTTTACCGTCCTGCGGCGATCAATCAGCTACATGTAGTTGGTGAGCAGGTTGGTGTTGAGGTTTATTCAGATGAAGGAAATCAGGATCCTGTAGCTATATCGAAGGCCGCTATAGCCTACGCTAAAGAAAATGGACATAATGTAGTAATTATAGATACCGCTGGTCGTCTTGCTGTAGATGAGAAGATGATGACCGAGATTTCCGATATCAAACAGGCGATTAATCCGAATGAAACACTATTCGTAGTAGATGCTATGACGGGGCAGGATGCCGTGAATACTGCTAAGACTTTCAACGAACGCCTGAATTTTGATGGTGTAATCCTTACCAAATTAGATGGTGATACCAGAGGTGGTGCTGCGATTTCTATTAAATCTGTAGTAAATAAGCCCATAAAATTCATTGGTACCGGTGAGAAAATGGATGCGATGGATATTTTCTATCCTTCCCGTATGGCCGATAGAATTCTGGGGATGGGAGATGTTGTTTCCCTTGTTGAAAGAGCTCAGGAACAATATGATGAGGAGGAAGCAAGGAAACTTCAGAAGAAAATAGCTAAAAATAACTTCGGTTTTGATGATTTCTTAACTCAGCTTCAGCAAATAAAGAAAATGGGGTCTATGAAGGACCTTATGGGAATGATTCCGGGAGCTGGAAAAATGTTGAAAGATGTAGATATTGATGATGACGCGTTCAAGGGAATTGAGGCGATTATTCACTCAATGACGCCGGAAGAAAGAAGTGAGCCTAAAGTGATAAATGCCAGCAGAAAGAAAAGAATTGCTAAAGGATCTGGGACTACGGTTCAGGAAGTTAACCAGTTATTGAAGCAATTCAACCAGATGGGCAAAATGATGAAGATGATGCAGGGAGGCGGTGGCCGAAAAATGATGCAAATGATGAAGGGAATGCAATAAACCCCCTTGCCCCCAAAGGGGGAAATTCTGAATAAATTTTTAACTCCTCCCCTTAGGGGAGGTTGGGAGGGGCTCAACTGCAACTGCCAACTGAAAACTTGAAAAATGACAATTCTCGATGGTAAAAAGATCAGTAATGACATCAAAGATGAAATTGCAGCTGAGGTTGCCAAAATTAAAGATCGTGGCGAAAAGGTTCCACATCTGGCCGCCATTATTGTTGGAAAAGATGGAGCGAGTCTTACTTATGTAAACAGTAAAGTTAAGGCATGTGAGCGGGTTGGATTTGAATCATCGCTTTACCGGCTTCCGCATACTGTAAGTGAGCTGGAGCTTCTTGATAAGATTGAAGAGCTTAATCAAAATGATGATATAGACGGCTTCATAGTTCAGCTGCCACTTCCTCCACAAATTGATACACAAAAAGTATTAAATGCCGTAGATCCTGATAAGGATGTGGATGGATTTCATCCCACCAACTTTGGAAAAATGGCACTGGATATGACCTCTTTCATACCTGCAACTCCTTTTGGGATTCTTGAACTTCTCGAGCGTTATGATATTCCTACTAAAGGAAAGCATACGGTGGTTATTGGCAGAAGTTATATCGTGGGAAGACCTATGAGTATACTTATGGGAAGAAGTGGTTTTCCCGGTAATTCTACAGTAACTTTAACCCATGAATTCACTAAGAATATTACGCAGGTAACGTCACAGGCAGATATAATAATTATCGCAGTGGGTATTCCTGAATTTCTTAAAGGGGAAATGATCAAAGATGACGCGGTGATTATTGATGTTGGGATTACGAGAGTACCCGATGATAATGCTCCGAAAGGTTATGTGATTAAGGGAGATGTGGATTTTGAAAACGTAAGCAAACGAGCTTCTTATATCACACCGGTTCCCGGAGGTGTGGGTCCTATGACGGTTTCAATGCTTTTAAAGAATACGCTGCTCGCCAGAGAAAGGCATAGAAAAAGAGCCATAGATGAAGTTAAAAAGAAATAAAAAAAGAGGGAAAATATTTTCCCTCTTTTTATTTTAAGCATGTTCAAGTTTCCAGTCTAAATATCTGTGAATATCTGATTGGATAAAGCGCAGCCCGAAAGTAATTACAGCAAAATCATCCACATAGCCAACGCCAGGAATGAAATCTGGTATTAAATCGAAGGGATTCAGGATGTAAAGAAAGGAAAATGCAATGGTCGCAATTGTAAACCATGGGACTTCCTTATAAATTCCTTTGCGGTAGTCTTTAAGCATCCCGTACATAACATTTCCTAATTCAGCATACTTCTTCAGCATACTTGAATTATTAAGTTTTTCGTCAATTTCTTTTTGATTGTCGAGTGCTACAGTAACATCGTCATCATCGATCTTTGTAATTTCAGACTTTACAAAGCTTTCGTCTAATTTCTCTTTCTTTTTTCCAAACATGTGTGATATTTTTTAAGTTCTTTTTATAATCTGTGATGGGCATTCCCATATTCCTTTTTATAGATCTTTAAAATGAGTAGGAAAAGAGATATAAGTAAAGGTCCGAATATTAAACCTATAAATCCAAATAAAGGGACGCCTACAATAACGCCAAATAGTGTTATTAATGGGTGAACACTGGCTAGTTTTTCTAAAACATACAGCCTGATTATATTGTCGGTAGACCCTACTACCACAAATCCGTAGATAAGAAGAGCGATTGCCTGCGCGTCATTTCCCTGTGCGAATAGCAGAATAGTAGCGGGAATAATACCAATTGCAGTTCCAATAAAAGGGATCATACTTCCAATAGCGGTAATTACAAACCAGAAGAACGGATCAGGAACACCAAATATCAGGAAGCCAATTAACGCAATTATACCCTGGACAAATGCCACTAATGGAATCCCTAAAGCATTCGATTTTACCAGTTGATTACTTTCTTCTCCTATAATTCTAAGGTTTTCTTTACCAAGCGGGATATAAGTAATCATTGAATCTCTTAAAGAATGCCTGTTGATGAGCATATAATAGAGCATAAAATACATGATACCTATAGCGATAAAGGCGTCAAAAGTTCCTCCAGCCAGATTCTGTAAATTGGAAGAGATCCAGTTGGTTATTGCTGAGGTATCAATGTTGGCACTTATATTATAACCTAGATATTGTTCAGCATTATTTAGCTGTTCCTTTATGGCACTTAGAACCCTTTCAGAATTTGCTACAGCTTTTCCGATTTTTGCGGTAAGCATAAACGCAATAAGGGAGACAGGAATAAGAATTCCCACAAAAGAAGAGGTCATTAGAAAAGCCGCTGCTAATGGCAGTTTCCATCCTCTGTCTACAAGTGATTTCATCCAGCCTTTCATAAGGACATACAGAGTAACTGCTCCCAGAACTCCGGAGAGATAGGGTAGCATTTCCTTAAAAATTAAAACCGTTAAAAAAAGAATAAGTAGCAGTACAAAAAACTGACGTACTAAAGACGGTTTAAGTCTATCCATATTGGTTGGTTATATAGTATCTAAGCTTTTATTTAGCAAAAAGCTGATCAATATTTTGAAAAGCTTTAAACTCAAGGGCATTTCCACAAGGATCTTTAAAGAACATGGTTGCTTGTTCTCCTGGTTTTCCTTTAAACCGAATGTAGGGTTCTATAATGAAATCTATGTTTTTTCCTTTGAGCAAATTAGCGAATTCATGAAATACATCCCATTCCAGAACTACTCCAAAATGAGGAACTGGCACCTCTTTTCCGTCTACCGGATTTGAGGTTGAAGCTTTTGTGTCTCCGGGATCCTGATAATGAATTACTAATTGATGACCGAAAAAATTAAAGTCAACCCAGTGATCACTGCTTCGGCCTTCGCCGCAGCCAAGAGTATCCTTATAAAATTTTCTGCACTTTTCAAGATCAGAAACCGGTATCGCAAGGTGAAATGGTTGGATTTTCATTTTTTTATTATTTCCTGAAATTTTTCAAATAGGTATACTAACCGGAAAATACCGGTAATGATTTAAAAATAACAAGAACAACTTACAAACTGGTAAGGTCTATCGCTAATAATGTGTTAAGATTTGAATTTTCGAGGTCTTTTCTTGCGATTAGATTCTTTATCCGGCATTTTATCGGGAATAGAACCTTCCTCTGTTTTTGTAGAGTCCCCCAAAAGACTGTTGATCGTCTTTAATTCCTCTTTTGTAAGATCTCGCCATTCGCCTACAGGAATATCAAGTTCAACATTCATGATCCTGATTCTTTTTAAGGCTGTAACTTCGTAGCCTAAAAATTCACACATTCTCCTAATCTGTCGGTTTAGGCCCTGAGTTAGAACTATCCTGAAGGTGTGTTTTCCAAGTTTTTCAACCTCGCATTTTCGGGTTACAGTATCAAGAATGGGAACCCCATTCGACATTTTTTTAATAAAAGCCGAGGTGACGGGTTTGTTTACAGAAACCACATATTCCTTCTCGTGATTATTACGTGCCCGGAGTATTTTATTTACAATATCGCCGTCATTCGTCAAAAAAATAAGGCCTTCGCTGGGCTTATCAAGCCTTCCTATGGGAAAGATCCGTTTTGGATAATTGATGTAATCAATAATGTTGTCTTTTTCTACTCTGGTGTCGGTAGTGCAAACAATGCCAACGGGTTTATTGAATGCCAGATAAATATTAGGTTCTTTTAGCTCAGCTTTAGAGACAGGTTTTCCATCTACCTTCACGTCATCACCCGGAATGACTTTGGTTCCCATCTCCGGAACTTTCCCATTAATGGTGATTCTTCCCTGATCGATTAATTTATCTGCTTCTCTACGGGAACAATACCCAAGCTGACTCAAATACTTATTTATTCGAACTTCTTCTGCCATAAAACTGATTCTTCGGCAAAGATACTATGAAATGAATGAATGTGAAGAATCCCAGGTTAGAAGTGAGATTTATAGGGTGCACTTTTTTTAAAATAAAATACTTTCTCAGGCAACCTTTTGTAACTTTCCTACGTCTATATAAATAGAAGGCCTTTTGAATATGGTAAAAGTTATACAGCTTTTTAAAAATGAATCTTTGCTAATAAAAAGTGCAGTCGCAGGAAATCGCGATGCGCAGCAGAAGGTTTATGAGCTTCATTCGCCAAAAATGCTGAGTGTGTGCCGGCAGTATATAAAAGATATGCATCATGCAGAGGAAGCAATGTTAAATGGTTTTTTTAAGGTTTTTACACATCTTAAGGATTTTAAGTCAGAAGGAAGTTTTGAGGGCTGGATAAGAAGGATCATGGTTCGGGAATCGATCTCCTTAATAAGACAGCACAAAAAGCTGGTATTTCAGGAGGAGCTGGAATATAATGGTCAAAAGGTATTTAATAATATCGAATCTGAAATGGCGGTGGCAGATATTCAGGCTTTAATAGATGGTTTGCCGGAAGGATATAAAATGGTTTTTGTCCTTTATGCAGTGGAAGGTTATAAGCATTCTGAAATTGCCGATATGCTGGAGATTAATGAGGGGACTTCAAAATCTCAGTTATTTAAAGCACGGAAAATGCTTCAGGAAAAATTAAAAACATCTAATTCGTCAGTTTATGGCACCAATTAAATTAGAAGAACATATTAAAGAGCGGTTGGAGAAAAGAAGGATTCAGCCTTCAAAAGGAAGCTGGGATAAATTAAATGCCCGGCTGGACAATGATTTTTCCAGTAAGAAAAGCGGAAGTAAGTGGTGGCTATCGGTGGCCGTCGCTGTGGCGATCATTTTAATAGCTGGTATCTTCTTTATAGATCAGCAGAAGGAAGAAACCTTACCAATAGTCGAAACACCGGTTGAAAAAGTCCCGGAAACTAAAGTTCAGAAAGAGGCTTTTGAAGATCCGGTTCAGCTGGCTTCAAAAGAAAGTATTTCAGAGAAAAAAGAGCCTGAAATAGAGACCCCTGTTACAAAAAGGAATAAAATGGTCCCGGCGAAAATGTCTGATAGTGACGGGGAAAAGGAGCTTATCGTAGAAACGTTTAAAGAAGATGAGGAGTTAATTGGTAAAATCGCTTTAGCTCCTTCTGAAAATATAGAAATAAAAACAGATAAAATCAACGACAAGATCCATGAGCTTCTTGCTAAGGTGTCTGAAAAAGAGAAGGAAAATGGCAGTGTGACAGATGCTGAGGTAGATGCTTTGCTCGCCCGGGCAGCAAAACAACTAAGTGACGATCGTGATTTTTATTCTCGCGGTAAGGTTGATCCAAATGCCTTGCTGGCCGATGTGGAAAGTGAACTTGATCAATCTTTTAGAAGAGAAGTTTTTGAAGTTTTAAAAGAAAAGTTTCTAAAGGCTAAAACAGCTATTGCTACGAGAAACGATTAAAATTTAAATCAATTTAATTATTAATAATCCCAGAAGGGTCAATCATCAATCAAAACTGATGCGGAAGGGTTTTACCTGAAGCCGCGGAAACTAAACTTTAAATCATTATGAAATACCCATGATTTAGCCCACGCAAACACCGATGAGTTTTTTGCTTAAATTTAAGTGATGTAAAAACTTATTGGGATGAAAGCAATTGACTACGAGCAGGTTATTTCCGTGGGATGCGGAATAGATGTGCACAAGG
>JAGXII010000164.1 GCA_024635735.1 Christiangramia sp.
GCCTTTAGGCCGAGCATGATCGCGGTAATTATAACTACAAATCGAATTGCTTTTCCCATGAAACGGCTCATCAAAGGATCTGATGTTCTTGCGGAAATTCGCCTTGTAAAGAACCTGCCAAGCCAGATTCCAATAAGAACACCAAGAATAATGATAAGAAGCCCTAAACCAATGTTTGGCAACTGATCTATAAAATTGTGATAGAAACTGGTAAAAGATTCCGAAATGGTTTCAGTCTCTTCAGATTTTGGATTCTGCATTTTTAGGTTTTTCCTAAAATTAGAAAATAGAGGAAACAGAATATCCCAATGAAATGTTAGTTTTTACTGATTATTTGAACCATTTTGGCCCTTTCCTCCGTTTTCTTTCTCTTCTTCTTTAATTTGTTCCCTGGCGGTTTTTATCTGCTGCCTGATTGGTAGTTCAGGTTTCTGTTCATCAGCAAGCTCTTGTTGTAGATATAATTCCGCATAAAATGGAAAATGATCTGACCCAACATCATCACCGGTAGCTATATTCATAACACGAAACTCTTCAGTAACAAAAATCTGGTCCAGAGGCCATCTCATAATAAAGCTGGTAGCATCGAAAGTATTATAAAAACTACGTCCTACACTAACATCCAGTAAACCACCCAATTTTTTAAACAGCGTAGTGGTTTGGGACCAGGCCACATCATTAAATCCCCGATTACGATTACTGGCAAATCTGCATCTAAGGTTTCTAACGCGGTCTTCATCAATTCTGCATCACGGTCTGTAGAAGGAGGATTCTCCTGAGGCATTGGAGGAGTAGGGTGAACAGCATGAAGCTGGAAAATTTGCCCCGATCGTAAACGAACTTCAGAGTGTATAGAGGGTATACTGTCATCAACTATAAATTTTAGCTGTGGATGTATAAGTTCAAGTTTAGAAAAAATAAACATTCCATAAGTATTATGGATAGGAGCTTTTATCTTGAATTGATAATCTGATCATAATCCTTTTTCAAGTTCATTAAGCCATCGCTGATCTGTTTCTGTAAAAATAACAATATCAGGATCGATCTTTTTTACTTCAGCTATAACGAGACCAGATTTTTTATTCTTCTGAAGAACATTTGAAGTCATTATTTTTAATCCTGATTTTTCCTTTACCTCTGCGGTTGGTTTACCGGCTTCGAAAGGAGAAAAAGGAGTATAGGGATATAACTTAGAAAACTGAAAGATAAAACAGCTAATAAGCACTACCATAAAGAGATAATCTCTCCACGCTCTTATTTCAAATTTTATGAAGTAAGCGGCGATTGCCGTAAGGGTTACCAGGGTTAATTGAATGTGAGGGTAATCGAACATTCTAATCCACCAGAAATCAGCTGCTATAAGCGGGATCAGGGTTAAGATAACGGCTAAAATACCAAAACCCTGTAGGAATGATTTTAAATTCATGATTGGTTAGTACCAGATTGGGTAAGTTGGGCCTTATCTGCCAGAAAATCACGAATATCGTCTCCCGCAGGAGCCTCAAATAATTTGAGATCAAAATAGGGGATTGCCGCAATTAAGTGATCAAATATATCTGCTGAAATATACTCAAAATTTTCCCAGCGCTTATCCTTGCTGAAACAAAGGATTTCCAAAGGGATTCCCTGGGCAGTTGGAGAAAGATGTCTTACTATAATATACATTTCCTTATGAATAGCCGAATGATCATGTAGATAAGAATCTGCATACTTCCTAAAGATTCCAAGGTTGGTCTGGTTCCTGCCATTAATAAGAACACTCTTATCAATATTATTACTCTGGTTGTACTTATCAATTTCAGATTGACGGTTTTCGAGATATGGAGCAATCAGGCTAATCTGCTTGAGTTTTTCTATATCCTTTGATTCTAAAAATTTAACGGAATTCTGCTTTATATAAATAGAGCGTTTAATTCTTCTTCCCGGTGACTCCTGCATTCCCCGCCAGTTTTGAAAGGAATCAGAAATCAGGCTGTAGGTAGGAATAGTGGTAAATGTATTGTCCCAGTTTTGAACTCTAACGGTTGCGAGGTTAATTTCGGTCACTGTACCATCGGCACCATACTTTTCAAAAGAGATCCAGTCTCCGATTCTTACAATATCATTTACTGAAACCTGAATAGAAGCAACAAGTCCCAAAATGGTATCCTTAAAAATCAATAAAATGACTGCGGAAGCAGCACCCAGAGAAATTGCAAAACCAATAACCGATTTGCCGGTAATTTCTGAAAATATAAAGATCATCCCAATGATCCAGATAAAAATCATAATGATCTGGCTAAAGCTTTCCAGGGGTTTATCATTAAATTCCTCGCGTGTTTTCAGGTAATTCCGGGTAGTCCTTAGGAGACTGCGACAAATCCAGATTATTAAAATGATTACATAAATTCTGAACAGAAGGGAAAAAACAGAGAGTACCTCCGGGAATTCAGAAAAAATAAGGGGAAAAAGGGTATAGATGATAAAAAGAGGTATTATTCTTCCGGCATAGCGGGGAAAATTACTTTTTATCAAAAAGTCGTCAAAGGTTGTTCTGGTCTTGTTTGTCGAAATCCTGAAGGCTTCAATGATAAAATTCTTAATGAGGTAATTTACTCCAATAAGAATTAAAGTGAGCGCCACAAGGTTTATTAGAAGATTTAAATACTGCGCCAGCACAGGATTCATTCCGCTTTCGGAAAATACTCGCTCGAAAAAACAAATCAGGTCTTTTAATCCCTCTTTACTCATGTATTAAAGATATTTCTTTTCAACATAAAATGGTCCAAATGGAAGCAGGGAACACCCCAGAATAATTATCGATTGCTGGGCACTCCAGTTCATAGGCTTCATAAGAATTAAGCCTCCAAGAATATAGCCAATAAAAAGTAACCCATGAGCCATCCCGACATGCTGTACCATTTCTGGCATGTCAAAAATATATTTTAAAGGCATGGCCACTCCCAGAAGAGCAAGGAAAGAAATTCCTTCTAAGATGCTTATCCATTTAAAAAGGCTTAGTTTTTTGCTTAGCGACATAAATTTTCTGTTTAATGGTCACAAAGGTAATCTATAAAAAATACATAGGCTTTTAAGCCTTTCAAAATTAAATTCGTTAATAAATTCATATTTATAGATTTTACAGGGAGTGTATTTAGTGATTTTATTAATTTGCGACTATAAAATAAATTTATGAAATCAAATAGAGTATTGGTTACTGGTGGCCTGGGGTTTATTGGATCCCATACCGTTGTAGCCTTGCAAAAAGAAGGCGTTGAAGTTGTAATAATCGATAATCTTTCAAATTCTTCAATCGATGTTTTGGGAGGAATTACGCAAATCACAGGAAAGACTCCTGAGTTTGTAAATATCGATTTAAGGGATAAATCGGAAGTCAAAAATTTTTTTGAAGAATATCCTGATATTTCAGAAGTAATTCACTTTGCAGCTTCCAAGGCCGTTGGTGAAAGCGTTGTTAAACCTTTACTGTATTACGAAAACAACATCTCCAGTTTGGTGTATCTTCTTCAGGAACTAAGTAAAAAGGAAGATGCTAAATTTATTTTCAGTTCTTCCTGCACCGTTTATGGCCAGGCAGATGAACTTCCTATCACAGAGGACGCTCCGGTTAAAGCAGCGGAGTCACCTTGTGGAAACACCAAGCAAATAGGAGAAGAAATTATTAGGGACACCTGTAAAGTTTATTCAGATTTTAAAGCGATCTCACTGAGATATTTTAATCCTATCGGTGCTCATCCATCTGCAGAAATTGGTGAACTACCTATTGGAACTCCGCAAAACCTGGTTCCTTTTATTACTCAAACGGCTATAGGGAAAAGAGAGAAATTATCGGTTTTTGGAGATGATTATCCTACTCCTGATGGAACAGCAATTCGTGATTACATCCATGTAATGGATCTAGCTGAAGCTCATGTGAAAGCGCTTGGCAGATTAGAGGAAAATAAGGAAAAATCGAACTATGAAATTTTTAACCTGGGAACAGGAACTGGAAATTCTGTACTTGAAGTAATAAAATCTTTTGAAAAATCTACAGGAAAAAAACTTCCTTATGAAATTACCGAGAGAAGGGAAGGAGATATTGTTGCAGCCTATGCTGATACAACAAAAGCAAATGAAGAATTAGGTTGGAAAGCAAATAGAAGTCTGGACGACGCACTTAAAAGCGCCTGGAAATGGCAAAACGTCGTTAAGGAAAGAGAGGAGAAAGAAAAGGCAGAAAACGAATCTTAGAATCGAATATGTTGATATTGAAATAAAAAAACCGACTGAAAAGCCGGTTTTTTTATTTTCGTTCTACCTTGTCCCGTTTACGATAAATGCGTGAATCACTCCGGGAATCCAGCCTATAATTGTAAGCACAATACTTATAAGCAGGGTAGTTCCCACACCGTGTTTCATGTAAACCGCTAGGGGCGGTAATAAAATGTTTAAAATAATTGTAAGTAAAGACATATATCTGTTTTTGAATTGGTTAATTAATCAAACTGTCGGTATTTAGCCATTGCCAGCATATAAATGCCCTAGCATACAAATCCTGCGGCAACCAGCCCCATAAGCCATGCGCCATAAGAGCTATCTCTTAAAAATGAGAATGCATCTGTTGTACTTTTTATATCTTTAGTATTGGAATAGTACATAATAAACCAAGTGCAATTAAGGTAAGTAAGACATTACCAAAGAATTGTTTTTCAAGAAAATACATGACCCTTTTTGAGCCGGTTTGCTGGCCTCCCATATTGAAGGCGGCCATATAAGTTAAGATACCAGTTATTGCATAAACTATACCTTTGGCCGCATAACCGGTGAGTACCATTTTTCAATTTTTGAAATCATAAAAGCTTTTTTGGTTGATAGTAATCCTAAGATAGAATATATGCCACGTTATACCTTAAGCCTTATGAAAAGTTTAATTGTTTGATAAATAAATAGTTAAACCATTTTAAAAATTACCAGAGCATACAGATAAAATCTGGCATAGCGTAACAGTCCGAAAATGAGATAACTGGAAAAAGGGAATCTAATAAATCCTGCTGCGATACTTGTTATGGAAAACGGAATAGGAAGCAGTGCTCCCACAATAATTAAAAAACCTCCCCATTTTCGGGTGTTTTTAATGTGTTTCGCTAACCTTATTTCCATAGATTTTTGAACGGCCGGAATCTTTGTGATACCTACACCTCCAAAATAAGAAACGATACCTCCCATGTAGGAAGCTGTAGCGAGTAAAGTAAGAAATAAAAATGGGGCAGATGATTTCCCTGCCCATCCAATGAATAATTCCGGAGGAATCAGACCTAATATAGATTCTGACAAAAAGAAAATTCCAAGAACCTGAAATGGAGCATAGGTTTCAGTGATAGTCACCAACATATCTTCAATATCGAGAAGATAGTAGTCTATCGCTAATAAGGCTCCTACAAATAGAACAATGGGTAAAACAGCTTTCTTAACGCTTCTCCATACAAAGAAGTAGAAGCCGGTATAGCTGTAATATTGATGTAATAAATGTATGCGCGACTTTTTCTTAGATCTCGCTTTCTCTTTCATTCAATGATTTCTTTTTATAAAAATTTAGAAATCCCTCAGCCCAATTGCGATATTTTGAAAAGCCGGGCTTGTATTAGTAATCTTCTCCGGCCTCTTCTTTTAATGCCTTAACATACTCTCTAAGTTCCAGTTCGTTTACCTTGTTAGAGTGATCTGCCATAAGGGATAGCATATATTCCAGGCTTTCCTGACCTGTTATTTCTTCTGAAGGTTCTTCATCAGTCACTTCAATTTCTTCCCCATCTTCAACCTCTACTATAGGATCATCATCAGGAATGGCTATCTCAAAATCCTCATTTTCAGCAATATGTTCATATGTCAAACGGAGTGCTTTGGCAAGTAGTGGAATGTTTTCTTCAACAACTAGCTTACGCAGTTCTTTAAGATCTTCCACAAGAGTGTTGGAGATAATACCATTGCGCATTAGGTCGCGCTGAATTTTGTTAAGTAACTTCTGTGCTTTTATATTTTCCAAGGTAATACGATTAAGTTAGGTCAGGTCAACTATAATTCTAGCTGAAATTTTTCCTTTCGCAAAGTTAGTTTTTTTGATATTCTATAAAAGATTTTGGGCAGGTTTTATAAACTATTTAACCTTTAAAATTAACACAATCTTAGACCTTTTAATTTCAGGGCTATATAGCTCTTTAGTAGCTTTAAGATTCAAAAAGAAAATTATGAGTACAGAGAAAAAAACTGCCCTTGTAACGGGTGGAAGTAAAGGAATTGGATTCGGGGTAGCTAAAGCTCTACTCCAAATGAATTATAATGTTGCCATTACCAGTAGATCATTGTCTTCTGCAGAAAAAGCTGCCGGCAAACTTTCGGAATATGGTGACATTATTGGTCTGGAAGCCGATGTAAGGAGTTTTGAAAGTCAGAAGAACGCCGTCCAAAAATTATTAGACAAGTGGGGTAGACTGGATGTTTTGATTGCGAACGCAGGATTAGGACATTTTGGATCTGTTGATCAATTATCCGTGGACGACTGGAAAGAAACTATTGATACAAATCTTACCGGAGTTTTTTACAGTGTAAAGACTTGTGTGGAAGCTTTAAAAAAGAGTAAAGGATATATTATCACTATTTCCAGTCTCGCAGGCACAAATTTCTTTGCTGGTGGAGCGGCCTATAACGCCAGTAAGTTTGGTTTAACAGGATTTACTCAGGCTATAATGCTTGATTTACGTAATGAAGGAGTTAAAGTAAGTACCATTATGCCTGGTTCTGTCTCAACTTACTTCAATGATAATGAACCATCTGAAGAAGATAACTGGAAAATACAGATCGAGGATATTGGGGAACTGGTGACAGATTTACTTAAGATGAATCCGAGAACGCTACCAAGTAAGATTGAGGTAAGGCCTTCACAACCTCCAAAGAAATAATGAAAAATTGAATATATAAAAGGCCACGCGAACCGCGTGGCTTTTTATTTTAAACCTTTACCAGCATTTTTCCGGTATTTTTTCCATCAAAGAGATCTATAAAAGCTTTAGGAGTATTTTCAAAACCTTCTACCACAGTTTCGTCATACTTTAGTTTTCCAGCTTTTAACCATTCGGCTAGTTGAGAAATTGCTGAATTATAATCTTCCGTGTGATTTCTAATAAGGAAACCCTGCATTAAAGCCGATTTCTTTATTAAGATTCCCTCTGGCCTTGGACCCATGGGAACTTCGGTAGAATTATAGATCGAGATTGCACCACAGTTAATGATTCTCGCGTGCTTATTGATATTTTGTAATGCAGCGTCCAGAATCTGTCCTCCAACATTATCAAAATAAACATCTACACCGTTTGGACAATGTTCTTTAATAGCCTTTTTCATATCACTGGTGGTCTTATAATTAATTCCACCATCAAGATTAAAACTGGAAGTAATGTGTTCGATCTTTTCATCGCTTCCTGCAATTCCAATAACCCTGCAACCTTTAATTTTTCCAATTTGCCCAACAACGCTTCCAACTGCTCCGGCGGCACCCGAAACCAGCAGAGTTTCACCTTCTTTTAGCTGACCAATTTTATCCAGGGCGATGTAGGCTGTGAGTCCTGTTAGACCCAGCACTCCCAGATAAGCTGAAACAGGAGCCAGAGATGGATCTATTTTTTTAAGATCTTTTCCGGTATGTACCTGTTCCTTTTTCCAGTTCAGCATCCCAATAACATAAGTGTCTTCAGGAAAATCTGAATTCTGTGAAGCTGTTACTTTTGCAACTATCATAGATTCCAGAGGTTCGCCTACTTTAAAAGGTTCTATATATGATTTCTCATCCCTCATTCGGCCACGCAGGTAGGGATCTACTGAAATATATTCTGTTTTAAGAAGGATTTCTCCATTCTTAATTTGAGGATCTTCTAATTCCTGAAATTCAAAATTGTTCTCATCAGGCCTTCCTTCCGGCCGACTTTTTAAAGTTATTTGCTGATTCATTTATTATTATTTTAATTTAAAATACTACCAAATACCAAGAATCGCAAAGTACAGTTCCTAAATTCTCCTTAAATGATAATATCTACGGGATGCCAAGGGATTTTTAATAGGAAAGCCTTAATTTCAGGGTCTGATATTATAAAGATTGAGGTTAAAATTCCAACAGCATAAAAACGATTTTTTAAAATTTCTAAGGAGCACAGATTTCTCCAAGGCACTAGTATTGACCATATCTATAATTCTTCCCGTTGCCGTATTCTCAAAATTTGGCATTCTCGAAATTGGTATAAGTATAGCTATGGGATGTTTACTAAGCTCGCCCAGTGATGTCACAGGCACCTTGAAACATAAAACTCTGGGTATATTTTTCGCAGCCTTACTTGGAGCCTTTTCTTATATTATAGCGAGGTATGCTGCAGTAAATCTGGCGATGATAATTCCAATGCTTCTTGTAATGATGTTTGGAATTGCATTTTTATCGGTATTTGGTTTTCGGGCATCATTAGTGAGCTTTTCGGGGCTTCTGGCAGTCGTTTTAAGTTTTGCAGGTGTAGGTTCAGAACTGGAAATCTGGGAAAAAGGTTTATATATTTTTTCTGGAGGAATCTGGTATATGATGGCGAGTACAATCTGGTATTTAATTCGGCCGCAAAGAGCCACGGAACAGTTGCTCGCCGAAACAATAGAAATTACTGCTGAATATCTCAGGCTTCGGGTTCGACTTCTGGGACAGGATAGCCCTAAAGAAGATTTTCAGGAAGAATTACTTCAATTACAAACAGAACTTAATGAACATCACGAAAGCTTGCGAGAAATTCTTCTAAGTTCTCGAAAGACTTCCGGAAACTCAGGATATGCCAGGAAAAGACTTTTAATTTTTATAGATCTGGTGGATATGCTGGAACTGGCCATGGCCAATCCAATTGATTATGAAAAGTTCAAAATAAGTTTTAAGGACGATAATGATATTCTAAACCACTTTGCGCTATTTACCCTTAATCTCGCGGCTCATTTAGACAAAATAGCTTTGGCGATACATAAAAATAATTCATTGCCTGCTAATAATATCGAAAAGGAAATCGATGAGTTAGGTAAAATTCTGGAAAACTACAGGAATAAAATTGATATGACCCAAAAGCGGGATGCCATGTTAATGCTAAGGCATTTGTATGATTACCAGGTGCGTCAGGCTCAAAAGATCCTGAATATTGACCGGATGCTAAAAAATATTGAGGTAAATCGTAAACCTGCGTTTAAGGAAAAAGAGATCCAAAAGTTTATCACTCCTAATGAATACAGTTTTAAAACTCTTTCCAATAATTTTAACCTTGATTCGGTTATTTTCCGGCATGCTTTAAGATTGGCTATCATTGTTGTGATCGGGTACCTGATTGGCGCTTATTTTTCGGTTCAAAATTCTTACTGGATATTACTAACCGTTATTGTGATTATGCGTCCCAATTACGGTTTAACCAAGCAAAGGATCAGAAAAAGGATCGTGGGAACGTTGATTGGAGGAGCTGTCGCAATAGGTATTGTTGTGCTTACGCAAAATACCACGCTGTATGCGATATTTGGAATTTTATCGCTAACTCTGGCATTTTCACTTATTCAGAAAAACTATACAACGGCGGCGGTCTTTATTACGCTGAGTATTGTGTTTATATACGCACTTATGCAGCCTGAAGTATTGAAAGTGATTCAATTCAGGGTTTTTGACACTTTAATCGGGGCGACATTGGCCGCGATAGGAAATTTTATTTTATGGCCTAAATGGGAAAAACAAACAATTGATGGTGTGATTGCCGCTTCCATCAAAGCAAACAGGAACTATCTGGAAGAAATTATTCAGTATTACCACAAGAAAGGGAATCTTCTTCCAGGTTATAAATTAAGCCGGAAAAAGGCTTTTCTCGAAATTGGAAATTTAAGCGGAGCTTTTCAGCGAATGGCACAGGAACCAAAATCTAAGCAGCAGAATCTCGGACTTATCTACGAAATCGTGGGGCTTAATCAAACTTTTATGTCGGCAATGGCTTCTCTGGGCACCTACATAAGAACTCATCCCACTACCAAAGCCTCTTCAGAATTTAATACTTATTCCCGTGGGATTCTAAACAATCTTAAGCAGGCCTACAATCTTTTGGAAAATAAAGAGGCAGAGAACGCGGTTTCCGAAAATACCGGTGAAGCCTCAGAAACCCTTCATAAAAGATTTGATAAGCTTGCAAAGGAAAGGGACCTTGAAATTAAATCTGGTAAAAGAGAGATAGACAGGGATATGAGGTTTAAATTGCAGGAAGCTCATTTAATCACAGGACAGCTGGAATGGATGCTGGATATTTCAAACAAACTCAGTAAAAATATTCAAAAATTAAAAAATTCACAAGATGAGTAAGCGTGCTTTTAAAAAGTACATCAAATCACTTGAAAAAGAAGACCTTGAAGATCAGATATTAGATTTATATGAACGCTTCGAAGATGTGAAAGTCTTTTATAATTTTGTGTTTAACCCTAATGAAGAAAAGCTTGTAAAACAAGCTAAATTCAAGATTTCGAAGGAGTATTTTCCAAACACAAAACGCAAGGCTAAAGCCCGTAGATCTGTAGCCCATAAGCTTATTAAACATTTTCTAAAACTGGAGATGGAGTCGCATTCCCTCGCGGACCTTATGTTTTATAATGTGGAAATTGCTCAAACCTATTCGGCTGATAAAGAAAATATTACAAATGCATTTGAAAAAAGCATGTTTAAGTCTTTTGAACAGGCTGTGGATTTTGTTATTCAAAATGGAATTTATACTGATTTTCTCAAGCGTATCAACCATATAACTGAAGAAGCCGTAAAACAAAACTGGTCCAATTCATACAAATTTGAACAGGTAACTGATCGATTTTTATAATTTTAATGAGATTATTAATTTTCACCGGACTTTTTTTAAGCTTCTTTGCTGCTGAAGCTCAACTGGGCTTTTGTTCAGGAAGTAAAGGAGATCCTATTTTTCATGAAGATTTTGGTTCTGGAACAGGTACCGGACCTGCCTTATCCTCTGGAGGAACAAATTATAATTTCGTCACAGGTGATCCTAATGATGGGCAGTATACTGTTTCAGATGATATTGGTAATGAATTAACCTCGTGGCATTCCATGCTTCCCAATCAAACAATCTCAAACGGCAGGGCTTTAATAGTAAATGCCGATTTTACTGCAGGACGTTTTTATCGAACCGAGATTTCCGGTCTTTGTGAAAGTACGACCTATGAATTTTCTGCATTTCTAATGAATGTCTATGATCGCGGTAGTCAGGTATGTATCAATGGAGGCATACCTATTAATGTTCGTTTTGAAATCTGGGATGAAACTGATTCCGTTCTTTTAAAGGAAGGAAATACCGGAGATATTACTTCACAAACTTCCCCTCAATGGGAACAATACTGTCTCTTATACACATCTGACGCTGCCGACGA
>JAGXII010000165.1 GCA_024635735.1 Christiangramia sp.
ATACAGAAGATAAACCTGTTATGAATATACACGAATATCAAGGATAAGAGATTTTAAGCAGCTTTGGAGTTCGCGTACAACGCGGAACCGTAGCAAGAAATGCCAAAGAAGCTGTTGAAGCAGCTAAGGAGCTTACTGAACAAACCGGAACTGGATGGCACGTGATCAAAGCTCAGGTGCATGCCGGAGGCCGTGGAAAAGGCGGTGGTGTGAAACTGGCAAAGAACCTTAAAGAAGTAGAAGAAATTGCGGGAGAGATTATTGGGATGAACCTGGTAACCCCACAAACTTCTGCCGAAGGGAAAAAAGTTCATCAGGTTCTTGTAGCTGAAGATGTTTATTATCCTGGAGATAGTGAACCGGAAGAATATTACATGTCGGTTTTACTTAACCGTGCTACCGGTCGTAACATGGTGATGTATTCTACCGAAGGTGGTATGGATATCGAAACTGTTGCTGAAGAAACTCCACACCTGATATTTACGGAAGAAATAGATCCTGCAACCGGATTATTAGGATTCCAGGCAAGACGTATTGCTTTTAACCTTGGCTTAAGCGGAAAGGCATTCAAAGAAATGACCAAATTCGTAATGTCTCTTTATGAAGCTTTCGAGAAATCTGATTCTTCACTTTTCGAGATCAATCCTGTTCTTAAAACAAGTGATGATAAGATCCTTGCTGTAGATGCTAAAGTAACTTTAGATGATAACGCGCTTTTCCGTCATAAAGATTATATGGAAATGAGAGATATTCGTGAAGAAAATCCTGTTGAAGTTGAAGCTAAAGAAGTAGGTTTAAATTACGTTGATCTTGACGGAAACGTTGGATGTATGGTAAATGGAGCCGGACTTGCGATGGCTACTATGGACCTTATTAAAATGGCGGGTGGTGCACCTGCTAACTTTTTGGATGTGGGAGGTACTGCAGACGCAAAAAGAGTGGAAGAAGCCTTCAGGTTAATCCTAAAGGATGACAACGTAGAAGCAATCCTTGTAAATATCTTTGGTGGTATTGTAAGATGTGACCGTGTGGCACAGGGTATTGTAGATGCTTATAAGAACATGGGAGATGCTATTAACGTTCCTATTATTGTAAGACTACAGGGGACTAACGCTGAGCAGGCGAAAGAACTTATTGATAACAGCGGATTGAAAGTGTATAGTGTTGTTCAGTTTCAGGAAGCTGCAGATAAAGTTCAGGAAGTACTTTCTTAATACAGAGATTTCATTATTAATATATAGAGCCGCAGAAATGCGGCTCTTTTTTGTTTAAAATATTGTGGAATTTTTGCCGAATCTGACAACTGAATTAAATTTTTTCAATGTTTCAGAGCCTAATATGGACCAAATAAAAAAAGCCTGCAAGCAGTTGCTCGCAGGCAATTATTAAAGAATTAGCCGGTTTTTTATTTTTCAGTATTAGGATACCAGTCCAATAATTCAACCTCTATATTTTCATCTCCTTCGTTTACCAGTCTTTTAAACTCTTCAACATCTGAAAAACCGTTTTTTCCACGATAATGATAAGGGATTACTTTTTTCGGTTTAAATGCAAGAACACCTTTCGCTGCCTGATCTACCGGCATGGTATAAGGTAAATTCATAGAAACTAAAGCAATATCAATATTTTCCAATTGCCTCATCTCTGGAATATCCTCTGTATCTCCTGAAATATATAGTCTTTCACCATTCTTTTCCAGCACATAACCGTTACCACGCCCTTTATTATGCATGGCATCTTTGGTTTGCGGTAAATTGTACATTGGTATCGCTTTTATCGTAAATCCCATAAAAGTCTGAGTTTCTCCGTTATTCATAACGATGAGGTTAGACTGAAGTTCTTCCGGTAATTTATCTTTTACCGACTTAGGAACGATAATTTTTGTTTCTCCAAGTTCCAGAGCCATGAGAGTCTCTGCATTCATGTGATCTCCATGAATATCGGTAATTAGCACAAAGTCAGGCTTGTTTTTTCCTTCAAAAGCTTCAGCACCGCCTACAGGGTCTGTATAGAAAACTGTATCTCCCCAATGGAAGACTGCGGTTGCATGAGAAATTGGAGTTATTTCAATTGCCGAAGTATCATTCATCGCCTGAGTCTCCAGATTAGTTTCGTCCATATCTGTGGAACTGGCTTCAGATTTCTGATCATTTTTGCAACTATGGAAAATAACTCCAATAATTAGCAGGGTAATTATTCTTTTCATAATATCAGTTTTGTCCTAAAGTAAGAAAGCAACAAGATAGATGAAGTTCTATTAATAAATATTTAAGAAAAGTTTAATTGCATTTTAATATCTCCCCTGGCATATGGATTATTTGCTTCAATGGGAATTTCCCTGAATCCATATTTGCGGTATAAATGAATGGCATTTTCCAGTTTTCGGTTAGAATAAATTATAAGCTTCTCCCATTGTCTTTCTTTGGCATAACTGAGGGTAAAATCAAGAAGTTTATTCCCGATCTTTTCACCTCGATATCTTGGTTTTACTGCCATTTTTGTTAACTCAAAGACAGATTTTTCCATTTTCATTAAAGCAACACAGGCAATGATCTCATTTTCTTCTTTCACAAAAAGAATCATTCCTCCAGGTTTAATGATATATTTTTCGGGATTCCCCAAAACTTCCTCATCATGTTTTTCTACCCAGAAAAATTCTTTAAGCCATTGCAGATTCATATTTTTAAAATCCTGCGAAAATTTTGGGTCCCAGGTTATAATTTCCATTTTAATATTTTATCTAAAAAAGTTCTTATTAAATCGAGTGTCAAATTTCACTTATATTTATGAATCTTAAAAATATAGACTTTATGAAAAGTAAGATCCCGTTTAAGCTGAGTTATCTTTTTATAATATTTCTGGTCTTTTCCTGTAAAATTGGACCCGAGGCCGAGCAGGAACTGGAAACAGTAGAAAATAAGGTGGAGATTCTTCCACCGGACGAGCTTTACGGAGATCTGTTTTATGATGTTCAAATCCGTGAAATTTTTGCTGACAGTAAGACCTTTGTAGATGTAGTGCCCGAATATAATGTGGGTCTTATAAGACAACGCTATAATATGCTTGATGATAAGACTGATGAATCTGTAGCAGATTTTGTAGAGCAACACTTCGAGGTGCCATCCCATGAGGAATCAGATTTTAAGACCGATTCAGCATCTATAAAAAATCATATCACAAAATTATGGAAGGTATTAAAACGGCCGGCCGATGAAAGGATTTCCGGGACACTTATTCCGCTTCCCAATCCGTATATAGTTCCCGGTGGACGTTTCAGAGAAATTTATTACTGGGATAGTTATTTCACCATGCTGGGGCTGCAGCAAGACGGAGAGGTGAAAACCATCGAAAATATGGTAGATAATTTCGCCTATCTCATTAACGAATATGGTTACATTCCCAATGGAAACCGAACCTATTATCTGGGAAGATCACAACCACCATTTTTTGCAATGATGGTAAAAGTACTTGCTGAGGAAAAAGGAGACCAGGTTCTTGCGAAATACCTTCCTGAACTGGAAAGAGAATATAATTTCTGGATGGATGGTACCGGTGAACTGGAAAATCAGAAGGCCTATCGCCGGGTGGTGAAAATGAAAGATGGAGAAATACTTAACAGATACTGGGATGATAATGCAACTCCAAGACCTGAAAGTTACCGTGAAGATGTAAAAACTGCTGAAAAAGCAGTTGCAATGAATCCTGAATTAAAAAAGGAAGACGTTTACAGAAATCTAAGAGCCGGAGCCGAATCGGGCTGGGATTTTTCCAGTAGATGGCTTAATAAGAATGCTGAAGGTAAATACGCACTCACCAGTATTCATGTTACAGATATTGTTCCTGCAGATCTCAATTCCCTGCTTTATAATCTCGAAAAAACAATTTCAATGGCAGCAGCGAAAGCAGGTAACGATCAAAAAGCTCAGGAATTTGATCAAAAAGCTGAAAAAAGAAAAACGGCCGTTCAAAAATATAACTGGAATGAGGAGGAAGGATATTTTATGGACTATAATTTCAAAAATGAAAAAGTCACAGGCAGATTATCGCTTGCCGGGGTTTATCCATTATTTTTTGAATTAGCTTCAAAAGATCAGGCAGAAAAGGTTGCTGGTAAAATTCAGGAAATATTTCTTAAACCGGGCGGAGTGGTTACTACTCCATACAATACTGGCGAGCAATGGGATGCGCCAAATGGCTGGGCACCTCTTGAATGGCTTAGCATTAAAGGATTGGAAAAATACGGTCAGGATGAGCTGGCCGGAGAAATAAAATCGCGATGGTTAAGATTGAATGAAGATGTATATAGCCGAACTTTTAAAATGACCGAAAAATATAATGTAATGGATCTAAGCAAAGAAAGCGGAGGCGGCGAGTATCCTACTCAGGACGGATTTGGATGGACCAATGGCGTTTACCAGAAACTTTCAGGTGAATAATTCGGGATATGGATAACATTATCTTTACATAGAATATATAGCAAAATTTATTGAAGCAGCGGGAATATTGACTATTGTAACAGGAACCGCCATGTCGCTTGGTAAATTTCTTTTTTCTCTTCAAAAAACAGAAGACAGATCCTATAAACTAATGAGGCAGGAGCTGGGTAAAGCAATTTTAATTGGTCTGGAAATACTGGTTGCAGGAGATATTATTGCAACAGTGGTGACAGAGCCTACCATGGATCGCGTTTTGGTATTAGGCTTAATTGTTCTTATAAAAACCTTTCTAAGTATATCTATAGAGCTGGAAATTGAAGGTAGATTTCCCTGGCAAAGGAGACCTTCTGAAAACAGACTTAATCAACAATCCTGATTAATTATTTATAAAATCGCTGATAAAATAAGAGATCGCTTTTCCAACCTGTACTTCCGTATTTTTATCCGGAGCGGCTTCGCAAATGTGCAAATAGCAGCAGTTTTCATTTTTACCGGCCATCTGCAAAAAGTTACGAACCTGATTCACCGTAAAACCTACGGGTGATTTTGCGCTACTGGGAAAATCTGAAATAGAATCACAATCTAATTCCAGTCCGAATTTGGAGTTTGCCACCCAATCAATATTCTTTTGAAATTTTCTGTTCAGTTCATCGGGATATTGAAGAAGGTCTTCGGCGAGTTCATATTTCATATTCTCTGAGAAATCCATTTCTTCAAAAATATATTCAGGCGTATAATTCTTATGAAGCCCGAATATTGAATAGCGGTTTAAATACTGGCCTTCAATAGCATAACTAAAACCATTGCCACTATGCCGGTGTTCCAGCTGTCGCAAATCTGTATGCGCGTCTATATTAAGGATATTTACAGGGTTTTTAAGACCTTTCGCGGCTCCTTTGATATTTGCATATGCGTTGTTATGCCCCCCGCCAATCACGACAGGAATTTTTCCTTTGGAAATAATATTTTCGATTATATCTGAGAGACATTGATCGATTTCTTTTACAATATCGCCTAGTTTAGCGTGGTAATTGGGATCTGAAACATCAATGTTTTCAGCTTTCTTCATAAATTCCCGGCAGTCCAGTTCTCCGAGCAGGATCATGCTTTTAGCATCATTAAAACGATTCACCTGTATGTTCATCAAAGCCTTCAAGGCAGATTGCCAAGCCTGAGAAGTCCCGGCTTTTCCAAAATTTGCTCTCACGCCAATATCTTCCGGAACTCCAAGAAGCACATATTTCGCCGAATGGTTTTCCAGCTCTTCAATAGTATCAATATATTGGATATTTTCTCCAAACTTGATTTCGCCTTTCCTCTTTGCGATTAGTTTATCTATAGTCGCGGGTTTATATAATTTGAGTAATCTCATTAGTTAACTTTTTTACCATTGATATAAACTGCTTCTATGGAATTCGTTCCGAAGGCGTAAGGTAAAAAAGTATAGGAAGGAATTTCTTTGGTAATTATAAAATTTGCCTGTTTGCCTTTTGTGATACTTCCATGAGTATCGGTAAGCTCCATAGCGTAAGCTCCATTTATGGTCGCAGCATTAATAGCTTCTTCAGGAGTCATTTTCATTTTAATACATGCCAGGGATACTACTAAGTTCATATTTCCGCTTGGGGTACTTCCGGGGTTAAAGTCGGTCGCAAGGGCCAGAGGTAAACCTGAATCAATAATTTTTCGCGCTGGTGTATATGGGATGCTCAGGAAAAGAGAGCAGGAGGGAAGTGCCACAGGCATAGTAGATGTGCCTTTTAAAATTTCTATATCATCGTCATTCATTACTTCAAGATGATCAACACTCAATGCCTTATTCTGCACCCCTGCTTTTACACCGCCTATGGCATTAAACTGATTCACATGGATTTTAGGTTTTAATCCGAATTTTTCAGCGGCTTTAAGAAGTTTGTTGGTGTCCTCAATTGTGAAATATCCTTTTTCACAGAAAATATCGATATATTCTGCCAGTTTTTCATTGGCAGCTTTGGGTAGAATCTCATTTATAACCAATTCCATGTAAGCTTCAGGTTTCGACTTATATTCCTTCGGAATCGCATGCGCACCTAAAAACGTTGGTTTTATTGGAATGTCATAATTTTCCTTTAAGCGTCGAATAACACGCAACATTTTTAATTCGGCTTCTTCGGTTAATC
>JAGXII010000166.1 GCA_024635735.1 Christiangramia sp.
CCAATATCGCGAGTAAGAATATACAATCGGTTTTAATGACCATGAATGCCGGGATCGAAATTGAAGGTCTAAAGAAGCAGGGCTATTCACCCGAACAGGCGAAAGACTCTTACGAAAGTTTCAAGATCAATTTTAATAAACTTTATAACTCTCCGGGAAATTATTTAACCTTTATGCTTCCGGGCTTATTGGCAGCGATCATGCAACAGGTGATCTTCCTGGCCCTGGCACTGGTTTTTGCTAGAGATTTTGAGGATAATTATTTTCAAAGCCTGGCAAATACCAATAAATGGTCTGTTTATCATATTGGATTAAAGGCTGTTCCTTTCTTTATTTTGATCCCGATAATGTGGTTTTTGGTAAGTGGTTTTATCCCTTATTTTAGGATAGATGCAGATATATTCAACCTGCCTATGTTACTGCTTACTATCTTACTCAGCCTGGCCTCGATGGGAATTGGAATGCTGTTCTCTATAATTTTCCCGAGTCAGTTAAAAGCAACCGAATTATTGATGGTGATCTCCACGCCGGCCTTCGTGCTGAGTGGATTTACCTGGCCATCGATGGCGATCCCGGCAGCTATTCAAAGTTTTGCCCAGATAATCCCATTAACTCATTTTCTGAATGGATTTAGAAAGATCGCCTTTTACGGTGGAGACCTGTCTTCAATAAGTCATGAACTCGTACTATTATTGATCATTATCCTGGTCAGTTTTCTAACAATGAGTATTATTCTTCATTTTAAGATCAAAAAGATTAGAACATCTGAAGAAGTTCAAATTGCTTCCTAGGAACATAATGATATTTTGATCAAATAAAATCCCGCTCAATTGAAATTGGCGGGATTTTTTACTTTAACTATTTTGATCTTCCGTTCGGACTTAAATAATGTCATTTTCTATAAGCACCTGGAAAGAGTCTTCCATGGTCCTTTGCATTGGTTTGAAGCTTAAATTCAAGTCTTCTTTGATCTTAGAATTATCAGCCTTCCACTCAATATTCACATTATTTTGAATAAATTTTCTGGACAGACTTTTGTTCACATAAGGCCCAATTAAAAACAATAACCATTTTGGTAATGCCTTGGTGGGAACAGGATAGGTTTTACCATATTTTGGTTCCAGAGCTTCTCCTAATTCCACAAAATTTGTGTTATGCGCCGAAGTAATATATCTGCCGCTGGCCGAAGGTGTAAACCCTGCCTGGTAATGTGCTTCTGCAACGTCCCGAACATCTACCAGCCCGATTCCAATCTTTGGTGCACCCATTTTAAAAGTTCCATCACCAAGTTGCTTTAGTAAGCTGAAACTTTCTGAGGTGGTAGCTTTCGGGTTCAAGGGTGGCCCCATAACTAAGGATGGATTAATAGTCACCAGATCCCATTTATTCTGATCCTTATTGATCTCCCAGGCTTTTTTCTCTGCCAGTGTTTTAGAATAGGAGTAAGGCTGATAATCCAGGGAAGCGGTCGTATTCCATATATCCTCGGTAAGGATATTATTAGGAGTCTCGTGTACGTCTTTGGCGTCGGTATAGATTGCGGCACAACTACTGGTCAAGACAACTCTTTTAACGCCGACAGTTTTATTTGCCTGGTTTAATACATTATCTGTTCCCTTCACTGCGGGCTCAATTAATTCTTTTTGAGGATTATCAAAATCTGAGGTAAATGGCGAGGCGGTATGGAATACCAATTCACAACCTTCCATAGCTTCAGCATAAGAACCTTCATCAAGAAGATCAGATTTAAAATATTTTATGGTACCGGGTGAATTTGAAGCAATTCCGTTCAGGTGATGAACTTTATGTTCTTTTTCAGGATCACGAACGGCCGCATGTACGCTCAAACCGTCTTCAAGCAATCTTTTTACCAGCCAGCCGGCGAGATATCCTGTTGCTCCCGTAACCAGCACTGGTTTGGTTTTATCTATATTTTTCATATCATCTTTTTTGAATTCATTTAAGTTAAGCTTTTTCTATACCTGACATATATCATTCTAAAAGACCTTCTGAATCGCTTTCCAGTGAAGTTTTTAGGTATTAAATAACCTACCTATTCAGTATTTTTCTTTAAAATAAAAATAAGGATAGTTCTCAGGTTGCTAATTCTAAAGTTGAAAGTATAGACTTGTCCCAAAGCTTGCAGGATTTCCAAGATGGACTGCACCAATAGCATACAGTCCTAAACCAATAATCACCCCTGTTTTGTAAGAATATTTGCGCATACAATAGGCGTCAGGAAGGGCCAGCGTAAAATAACCTCCGTAAAAAGAAAGCTATACTAGCGATGCCTAAAAATTGTCAAGTTCCAGTACCTTTTTAAATGCAGAAACCATAGGATCAGTTACCGCATTAGCAAAACCCCAAAGTGCAAATAGCGAAGTGATTAAAATGAAGGAAAGAATTAATTTTGGTGGAACTATCAAAGCAGAAGAATCTTTTTTTGTCATAGGTTCTTAACTTATTGCTCTGTACAAATGAGTATAACCACTATCAATAAAAAGGTGCTGCCCGGTGGTGTGTGCCGATTTTTTTGAAAGAAGGAAAAGTACCGTATGGGCAATTTCTTCAATACGGGTCATTCTTTTGCCTAATGGAATTTTACGGGTTATCGCTTTAAGTTTTTCATCCGGATTATCAAATGTAGAAATCCAGCTGTTATATTGCGGGGTTTGGACTTCGGTAGGGGATTACTGCATTTACTCTAACTTCATAGGGGTAGAAGTTCTACCGCCTATTCACGGGTAAGCGCAAGTTGAGCCCCTTTTGCGCCAGCATAACCTGAAGTTCCTCCCTGGCCTGTGAGAGCAGTTTTAGAGCTGATATTTACAAAACTTCCCCTGGAATTTTTCAATGCTTCAAGGGAGAAATGCGCCTTCTCATAATAGTGGTTAAGATTAGAATTCAGAGAATTTTTGAATTCTTTAGGAGAGCCTTTTCCAGGCCAATCCCATCATTTGTTCCTGCATTATTGACAAGACGATCAATTTTGCCGAATTCTTCAATGGTTTTGACAACGATTTTTTTACAGGCTTCAGGAGCATTGAGATCTGCTTGTATAAAATACCCATTTTTTCCTTCGCCGCTCAGTTCCTGCTGAAGCTTTTCCCCGTCTTCTCTAGTACGGCCTATAAAAACCGGGATGCCTCCTTCGGCAGCTATTTCCCGTGAAATGACTTCTCCAATTCCCTTAGTGCCGCCTGTAACTATTATTACTTTCTCCTGAAGTCCTAAATCCATTTTAACTATTGATTAATACCGAATTTGTATCTAAAATAGTTTCTTTTCCTGCTTTCAGTTCTACTTTAATCTCCTTTTCTCCATATTTCACCTGAATACTTTTATCTTCTTCGGAAGTTAAATTTAATTGGTCCAGGTTTCCATCTTTCCATGTAATATCTACTTCAATATTACCCCGGGCTTTCAGACCTTTTATAGTTCCGTTTGGCCATTCCCGGGGTAGTGTGGGTAGAATTCGTAAAAAACCTTCGTGAGATTGTAGCAGTATTTCCGCGATTCCCGCTGTAAAACCAAAGTTTCCGTCAATTTGAAAAGGAGGATGAATATCCAACAAATTAGGATAAATCGATCGCTCCATGAAGAGCTGCACATTTTGATAGGCAGCTTCGGGATCCAAGAGACGGGCGTAGAAATTTATAATCCAGGCCCGGCTCCAGCCAGGTCCTGCACCACCATGTTCCAGTCGATATTCTATAGTTTTTCTGGCCGCTTCAAAAAGGTCTGGTTCCTGACTTGTTATCGCATTTCCAGGATAAAGCGCATATAAATGAGAAATGTGGCGGTGCCCTTTTTCAGGTTCTTCATATTCACGATCCCATTCCATTAGTCTTCCATCTGACCCTATTTTTATTCCGGGATGCAGTCTTTCCAGCTTGTTTTCTATTTCGTACGTGAAATTGTTGGAAATTCCCAGAATAGCTGCAGCCGAAAGGGTGTTTTCCAAAACTTCTGCTATTATCTGGTGGCCCATAGCATTGCCACGGGAAACCGCAGCACTTTTTCCATCTGCAGCAATATAAGAATTCTCGGGTGAGGTTTCCGGATAGGAAACCAAAGTACTGTCTCGCTCATCCTCCGTAAGCCAGTCGGCATAGAATTCTGCATAGGCCTTTAGCGCTGGATAAGCTCGTTCACGAAGAAAAATCGTGTCCTGAGTGAACTGAAAATGCTCCCAATATTGTCTCACAATCCAACCACCACCGTGAATCCAGGATCCCCAATAAGGTTTTTCAGCCCTCATCCATGGTGCCGCCCAAAGATCGGTGGTATGGTGTACTATCGCGCCGTTCATACCATATTGCTCCCTAGCCAGTTTTTTTCCTCTTTCGGTTAACCTGTCAAGGAAATCGAAAAGCGGTTCGTGCATTTCACTTAAATTGGTGGGTCCTGAAGGCCAGTAATTCATTTGCAGGTTTATATTTAGATGATAATCGGCATTCCACGGTGCCTGGATATGTTCGTTCCAGATTCCCTGCAGGTTTGCCGGATTGGTACCGGGCCGTGAGCTGGAAATTAGCAAATATCGCCCATACTGAAATAATTTTGTAACCAGATCTAGATCTGGTTTTCCATCTTTTACCCGTTGTACTCGTTCTGCTGTAGAAAGGGTATCCGGTTCATTTTCACCTAAGTTTAAAGAAACGCGGTTAAAATACTGCTGATAGTCTTTAATATGTGCAGTAAGTAACTCTTCATAGGATTTCTTCTGAAGCTGCTTCAGGGTGTTTTCATTATTCGCGATGTAACTATCATGGTAAAATGAAGTGCTGCAAACAATATAAAGTACCACTTCCTGAACATTTCGGAATTGTAAAGTATCATTTTGGGCTTGAACCGATCCTTTTTTAATATTCGCTTTTAGAATAGTTTCAAATTTTACTCCGTGATCAATAACTACAGGTTTTGAATTTTTAGCTCCGCCATACTGCGTTACCATTCCCGTCATTTTTAAAATATCGTTTGCCGGAGTAGAAACTGAAACTGAAGGATGAGCAATATCATTCGGGCGATTCATCGTCAGGCTAAAATCAAGGCCTTTGGGGTCTTCGGTTTTGATTCTTACCACTAGCACCTCGTCTGGCGCAGAAGCGAATACTTCCTGTGAAATTTTATAGCCATTGGCTTTCCAGGAAGAATTGGCGACAGCCCTTTCAAGATCCAGACTGCGTTTGTAATTGCTAATTTTTTCGTTTTGATATTTTATAAAAAGATCTCCCATTGTCTGGTGTGATCTGGTTACTCCTTTATATGAAAATCTTTCTACAATAAGACTGTCGGCAAGGTGCATCTTGCCTTCCCTTATTAATTTCCTAATTTTTGCCAGGTCTTTTGGAGTTCCCTTACTATTTCCCCATTCCGGGTCACCTGGCCACATAGAATCCTCATTCAGTTGAATTCGCTCATTTTGAGGATCTCCAAAAACCATAGCCCCAAGTCTTCCATTACCTACAGGAAGAGCATTGTCCCAGTTTTCAGCCGGAGATTCATACCACAAAATATTCTTTTTGGAAACAGATTGCTGAGCAAAATTTGTAAAAAAGTTCAGCATACAGGAAAGACCTAAAAATAGCCGTATCGGATTTCTCATACAATTTCGATATTATAAAAATTAAGAGCGTTCTTGTAAAAAAACCGCTTCTTCTTGACTTCCAGAAGATCTACAATGTATAAAACGTAATTTACTACCTCTTCCACACGGTTCATCCAGATTTCCTGAATAGTAAAAGTGGCTCCGTCTGCCTGTTTTGATAAATGAACCCAATCATCACTTGAAGATACCGTTCAGCAAGAATCACTGGTTATTTCTACCATCCTGTTTCCTCCTTCTGAAAATCTATAGATGAGGTGGATACATCGAATGCGGTTCAATTCCTTCATCATCTTCTGAGCAAGAGGCAAACTCTGTCAATAATGAAAACAGAAGGATGGCGTAAAGTTTAACTTTCATTGTATTAGGTTTTAAACTTGATAACAGTTTATTGTACTTGCACCGTAATTTCATTTGTAATATCTCTGGAAGAATTACCTATTTTAAGCGTATAAGTTCCCGGCTCTACCACCCAGGTTTTATTTTCTACATCGTAATAGGCCAACTCCTTCACAGGGATGTCAATTTTTATCGTCTGTGACCTTCCTGCGGGAACCATCACTTTTTGAAAGCCTTTTAATTCTTTGCTTGCACGCTCTATTTTGGAATCGCTTTTGGAAACATATACCTGAACCACTTCTTTACCATCCATTTCTCCCGTGTTTTTAACATTTACCGATAAGGTGAGGGTTTCATCTTTTGAATATGCTTCCTGCTTGTTTAATTTCGGATTTGAGAAATCAAAATTGGTATAGGAAAGTCCGTAGCCAAAAGGATAGAGCGGCTCGATATTTTTGGTATCAAACCAACGATAACCTACCAGAATGCCTTCATCATAAGAAACGGTCTGGTCGCCAGGGAAGCTATTGGTGGCATGCGCTGGAGAATCTTTCAGCTCTTTAGGCATGGTCCAGGGTAATTTTCCCGATGGATTCACCTTGCCCAGCAATACATCGGCCAGGGCATTGCCGCCTTCTGAACCGTTAAACCAGCTCCAAACCAGTGTTGAAGTTTTCTGGTTGATATTCTCAATATCAAAAGGAGCACCGGCGATCATAACAACAATCGTGTTGGGATTTGCTTCCAGAACTTTTTCGATAAGTTCTTCCTGTCCAAAAGGTAGGGCAAGACTAGCCCTGTCTGATGCTTCGGTCTCATAATCCCGGTTGGAACCTGCAAAAATGATAGCCATATCTGAATTTTTAGCTGCATCTACCGCTTCTTCCACCATTTTTGGATCGAGCTCATTTATGGTTACAGGGCCATTCAGCGTGACATTCCCAAATTTTGCTTTTTCGGTTTTAGAATATTGCTCCTTATAACCTTCAGCATAATTTATTGCAACCGATTCTGGCAACCTGTTTTTAAGGCCTTCCAACGGAGTGACCTCGCGTTTGGTTTTTACACCGGCTCCAAAACCTCCCAGGGCATTTTTCTTGGTGGCATTGGCTCCAATAACAGCGATGCTTTTCAGTCTATCGGTTTTTATTGGCAGCATGTTTTTTTCATTTTTAAGCAAAACCACAGATTCTGAAGCAATATCGTAGGCATCTTTAAAATGTGCCTCAGTACCGAGGCTTCCTTCTTTACGGCCTTCTCCGGTAATACTATTTAAACTGTACATAACCCTTAAGACACGTTTTACATGTTCGTCCACTTCGGCTTCTGAAATTTTCCCTGCTTTTACAGAATCGATTAAAGCTTGTGCCAGAAAGAATTCATTAAAAGGTTTAGGTGTTCCCATTTCAACATCAAGCCCACTTTTTAGAGATTCTACTGTATTATGCACCGCGGCCCAATCGGAGATCACAATTCCGTCAAATCCCCATTCTCCTTTCAATACTTCATTCAGCATATAATTGTTTTCACAAAGATATTCTCCCCTAAACTTATTATAAGCCCCCATCATACTATAGGCATTGGCCTCTTCAACCGTTGCTCTAAAAGCGGGTAAATAGATTTCGCGCAACGCACGTTCATCAATTTTCACATTTACGTAATCACGATGTGTTTCCTGGTTGTTGGCGGCATAATGCTTAACGCAGGCTGCCACCCCATTGTCCTGAACTCCCACTACAAAAGGTACTGCCAGTTGCTTATTTAAAAACGGATCTTCGGTAAAATATTCGTAGGTTCTTCCTCCCAGCGGAGTCCTTATAATATTAATGGCAGGGGACAACAACACATCTTTATCACGAGCCCGGGCTTCTTCTCCCACACTATTACCAAAAGTATAGGCCAGTTCAGGGTTCCAGGTAGCCGAAAGGCCTGCACCGGCAGGATAATAGGTTGCATAATCATCGTCCAGTCCGGCCGGAGCCCAGGAATCTTTAGAAATCTCTTCGCGTACTCCTAACGGTCCGTCTGTCATTTTTAGTTCCGGAATTCCCAAACGTTCTACGGCGGCAGTGGCGAACATGGTGTTGCCGTGCAGCAATCCGGTTTTTTCTTCCAGGGTCATTTTAGCCATCAGGCTGTCGATTTTTGCATCATATTCTTTTGTCACCTCTTTTCCTTTAAAGATTGATTTTTCTTCTGAATTTTTGGTGGCTTCAGAGATACTGGCTTCTTCTTTACAACCTGTAAAAGCGATAAGGGTAATCGCGGCCGAAAAAAACAAAATTCTATTTTTCATAGTACTGTATTAATTTTTGATATTCAGTTTTTTGGTAAGGACGATATTATCTGAAGCCCTGCCAATTTGTATTTTTATTTGGTCGTTTTCAAGCTGGAATTCCTGTTTTTCTTCGTTCCAGTAATCAAGGTCTTTAGCTTGAAGAGCTATTTGTACGGTTTTAGTTTCCCCCGCTTTTATATGGATTCTTTGGAAACCTTTAAGTTCTTTAATGGGCCTTTTTACCGAAGAATTTAAATGCTTTATATAAAGCTGAACTACTTCATCTCCATCTCTTTTGTCGGTATTGGTAATTTCAAGACTAATGTTCGCAGTTCTACCTTTTCTGAGTGTTTCTTTGTCAATTTGAAGGTTTTTATAATCAAAATTGGTGTAGCTGAGTCCATGGCCAAAGGCATAAAGGGGATCACCTTCAAAATACATATAAGTTCGCCCATTGCGAATGTTGTAATCCATTAGCGGAGGCAAATCTGTAATATTTTTCACCCAGGTTTGGGTAAGCCTTCCTGCAGGATTATAGTCGCCAAATAAAACATCTGCGAGTCCGTTTCCCATTTCCTGACTGTTTTGAGCCATATGTAAAATTGCAGGTACATGTTCCTGCGTCCAGTTGATAGAGTATGGGAAGCTGCTGATTAAAGTAACTATGGTTTTAGGATTTGCCTGGTAAACTACTTTTACTAAATCCTCATATTCTGAAGTGAGGGATTGACGGTCGACAGATTCTTTTCCTTCACTAGGAACAGGACAATCTGCCCAGCCCGCATCACAGGTAGGATGATTTCCGATCAAAACTAAGGCCACATCGGCTTTTTTAGCAATTTCAGCAGCCTTGCCATCGGCATTATTTTCAGCATAAAATATTTCGGTTTTATCTCCAATCCTTTCTTTTAATGCATCGAGCGGAGTTATCCGATAGGGAGGTGTTCCGCTGTACCAGTCAAGTAGAACCTCATCAGCCCTGGGGCCAATCACCGCGATACGTTTAATTTTTTCTTTCTGAAGTGGTAAAAGATCGTTTTCATTCTTTAGCAAAACGATAGATTTTCGGGTAGCTTCCCTGGCCAATTCTTTATGTTCATCAGAAGTCCAGGGATCAATACTATCTTTCCCTGTTCCAATTTTCGCATAGGGATTCTCCTTTGCAGGATCAAGCATGCCGAGTTTGATCATTACTCGAAAATCTCCGCGAAGGACATTATCCAGATCTTTTTCAGAAATATATCCTTCTGCCAAAGCCCCATAAACTGCTTCTTTATAGTTGTCCAGAAACTGATTGATCCCGGCATTTATTGCCGCAGCTGCTCCCTTGTACTTTGTTTTGTAATATTTATGGTCTGAAAGCAATAATTTAAAAGCTCCGCCATCGGTACAGATAATTCCATTCTGGCCCCATTCATCCTGGGTGATCTCCTTTAACATTGGATGAACCATCGCCGGAATGCCGTTCACTTTATTATAAGCAGCCATATAAGCACGGCTTCCGCCTTGTTTTACACCCATTCTGAAGGGGACTGAATAATATTCCCGCCAAAGTCTTTCATCAAAATCTGAGGAGGTATAGGTACGGCCATCTTCATTTGAATTTGCCAGAAAATGCTTCATTAAAGAAGCAGTGCGCCAGTATTGGTCATTATCGCCCTGAAGACCTTTAACAAAAGCCACCGTCAATTTTCCGGTTAAAAAAGGATCTTCTCCGTAGCTTTCCTCAGTGCGGCCCCAACGGGGATCACGTGCCAGATCGGCATTTGGAGCGCGAACCACGAGCCCACCGCGATTGTATTTCTGAAAAATAAATCTTGTTTCTACAGCTTCAGCTTCGGCAATTTTTTTTAGCAGTTCGGTATCCCATGTTTCCCCAAGCCCATACGCCTGTGGAAAAGTGGTGGTGGGAATGTGATCTTTTCCACCCCAATCAGCCGGGCCACCCTGTGCAAGTCCGTGTAAGCCTTCTACATGCCCGGTCCCTTTTACTCCCAATCTTGGGACCGCGGGATTGGTGCTTAAAGCTTCTACCTTTTCTTCCAGGGTCATTTCAGAAAGTAAATTATCAATACGCTTTTCCATATCCAGTTTTGAGTTCTGGAAAGGGTACTGATAATCCTGCTGAGCCCAGATGGGAACCACAGTTAAGAGAAAGATGAATATTATATTATTCTTGATCATTTTTTCTGATTTGTAAATCTTTAATTTAGGTGAATTGATACTGTATAAATATTTTGTTTCGTCAGGCTGAACTTGTTTCAGCTTCTTATTCTATGATAATACACTTTCCTGAGATTCTAAAACAAGTTCAGCCTGACCAATAGTATTTGCTTCTGTCTATTTTCACCTTATTTCTGTAATTCAGTTTTAAAACTGGTTTTTCCGCTTAAGGGATTTTCTTCAAGCTCAAAATTTTTCCCTTTTCGGGATACTTTTAAGGTATGCAGCGCATCGCCTTCCGGAAGGAAAACCTTTCCTGCGGCCGAATTTGTCCCTTCCGTAGCATAAACTTTTAAATCCAGCTTGCTCCAGTCCATGTCCTGAGTAGATTGGGCTAATTTGATATGCGGAATCACCGTTCCGTTTCTTACCAGCGCGATAATGGGGATTTCTCCGGCTTTAATTGTATGCCAACCACTTTCGTAAACTTTTTGAGTCTGATAATCGATCCACTGGCCTTC
>JAGXII010000167.1 GCA_024635735.1 Christiangramia sp.
AATGGGGATTCCTGCTTTTATTGTTATATACAAATGTTAATTATTTATTAAAAAAGAAACGCTTAGGAAAAATCTGTCTTGAAAGAGGATATATTAGCATTTCTCCCTACTCATATTTTTCATTTACTAAGTTTATAAGATTTGATTACATACTACTTTATTGGAGGAGCCTGTATCATCCTGGTTGGATTTATTTGGATTAGACTTTTGATGGATAATGCAAAACAGCAAAAACTTATCGCAAAGCATTCCAAAGATATTGCACGTATCAGGAAAAGAAGGAATGCTGAAACTTCTTAGATAATTAATAATCCCGTTACATAAACAATTATGCCTACAGCCATTAGGATAAGCGTATAAGGTAATATTTCCCTTGCCTTCAATTTTGTAATTGCCAGCAGAGGCAAAGCCCAGAAGGGTTGTAGCATATTGGTAATCTGATCTCCATACGCAAAAGCCATAATAGCTTTATTAAGAGGTACTCCAAGTTTTGTTGCACTTTCAAGTACAATAGGTCCCTGTACAGCCCATTGACCACCACCACTGGGAACAAAAATATTTACCAGTCCGGCGCTAATAAAAGTATACACAGGAAGACTTGCCTGAGTAGCAATACTTGAAAAGAATCCCGCAATATCATTTACAAGTCCTGTTTCACGCATGATCCCCATAATTCCAAAATATAGTGGGAACTGGATAAGTATGGCGGCCGCACCAGGAATAGCTTCATTAACTGCATTCAGGAAAGAAGTAAAAGATTTATGGAGCAGTATACATAGTCCCAGCATAAGAAAATTAAGCATATTGGGAGTAAGATTACCCTTCAGTAGATCTGCATAATAACTGGCTAAAAAAGCCACGAGAAGAAGTACCCCAAATATTTTACTTAGCCACTTTGAATGATCAAGTTTTTCAGCTCCTGATATGATGCCGGTTTCTTTACGGATAGCATCTGATTTTATTGCAACAGTTTTAGTCTCTGTGAACTTTGCAACAACGAATAACACCAGCGGAATTAATATCAAAAGTATTCCGAATAGAATGAGATTCCAGGAAGAAAAAATTGTAGTATCGGTAGGGATTGAATCTGGTAATTGTAGCATTGAAGCCTGACTTCCGCTCGAACTAAAGAGGCTTTTTATATGTCCGTTTTCGGCAGCTTTTAAGGGAGCACTTCCGCTTATCCCGCCATGCCACACCATAAGGCCTACGTAACCGGCAGCACCTATTAAAGGATAGTTTATAGGAAAGCCCCTTTCACTGGAGGCTTCTCCTACTTTCCGGGCCATAATGGCGCCAAAAATCAGTCCCAATCCCCAGTTAAAAAATGCCACAAGCATGGTAGATACTGAAACGACCACTACTGCGCTTGTATTCCCGTTTACCAGGTTGGTAAGTCTTTTGGTTAATGCAGCAACCGGTGTGCTTAGAACAAGCACATGTCCCAGTACCAGAATAAGCATCATTTGAATGGCAAATACCAGAAGAGCAGGATCCCACATCCCATTTTGCCAGTATTTAAGGATATTTATCGCCGAAGAAGTATGCTGTTCTCCTGTAAAGAAGAAAGCAATTAGCATGGTAAACAGCGTTAGTAATACTGCAAGGGTAAACGGGGCAGGGATTAGCCGTTTAAAAGTAAGTTCTATAAACCTAGAAGCATTCATAAAACCGAATATCAGGAATTATTTTTAAATAATCAGCCTGACTTCCCCTAACTGCTGCAGGGTATATCTGAAATTTTCTCCGGGAGCACCAATAAACATAAAGTTTACAGGGATATTCCATCGCTCTGATAATTCTCTGATCTTTTCCGGTCCGAATTTGCCAGGTTCCTCAACAAATTCTATCCTAATATCCCGATAGGCCCTGTCAAGTACTTCAATATCCTTTTTAAGATTCTCAGCTACTGTAACGCCATCATCAAGGACCGCAACAATTTTTATCCGTCTGGTAGGCTCATTTTTCTTCATGTAAAGCATCACCTTATTCAGTGTTTCCACATTATCATGATTGGTAAAAAAGACAAATTCCTGTCCTCTTATTTCTGCCAGTTTATATTTTGTTTTCCTATTCAATTTTCTAAAAATACTGCTTCCACTAGGAAATATGTACTCCAGGAGCACTAAAAATGCACGTAGAATATAATTTCTATAAAGCATAAAAAAGACTACGAGCAGGGTAGGGATGAGGTATTCCAGAAAAATAGCAAGATAGGAAGGGTTGAGAATAATATTCCCAACAATAGCGGCCCCCACTGCTGCGATAGCAATAAAAAGAGACAGCCAGCCGGCACGCTCCGGCCTCGGAAGCTGTTTTCGGTTTATTTTTAAAAGAAGGTTTCCTATACCGAATAACACCATAACTGAAAGGAATGCTATAGTATAAACTCCTGCTAACTTTGCGAGGTCTCCTCCGGTTACCAATAGAATAGAGGTACAGAGTACAAAAAATAGAATAAAGATGATATAAGAAGAATTTCTTTTGTTTTTCTTCAGTAGATAATTTGGTAGAATTCTATCCAGAGCCATTCGCTCCATTAGACCTCCAACTCCCACATAAGAGGTTAGTACAGCACCACTAAGCACTAGTGCAGCATCAATACCTACTAATATAGAAAGCCAGTGGCCACCTGAAATATTGCCTAGAAAAGATAGCAGTGCGTCCTGGTTGGCATCTACTACTTCCATTGGAATAAGTGCCAGCGCCAGAAAAGCGATAAGCGGGTTGAAAATACTTACAACAATCCACATATTTCGAAGGGTCTTCGGGAAAACACCTTCTTTTTGTTCTTCCACATAGTTCGCAGAACTTTCAAATCCGCTAATCCCAAGCATAGCTGCCGAGAATCCAAAAAACAGAGCCATAGGAATGGTGCCGTGAATAGGCATATGAAAATTGTGGATGAGCACATCAAAATCATGTGTAAAGAAATAGAAAATGCAGAATCCCGAAAGTAATGTGAGCGAAAGCAGGTGGAAAAGAAAAATCCCTATAGCCACCTTTGACGATTCACCAATACCAAGAATCACCAGTCCCATAAATATAACTAAAAGGCCAATGGTAACGGGTATAACCGGTATAACATGCCACAGGCTTTCTGCATATTTCACCGCTTCACTGGCTGATATTACTGCAGTGGCCATATAAGACAGCACGGTTAGAGCTGCAGCGAGCGAGGCAGTAGATTTTTTAGTTGTATTAAGTAAGGCATTATAAGCTCCACCGTTTAACGGAAGTGCGCCTACAACTTCACCGTAAATTTTTCTAAAAAGGAATAAAACAGCTGCTACCATGAGCAGAGAAATCCAGGCGTATTGGCCTGCGTAAAAAATGGCGAGAGCCGAAACATAGAGACAGGAAGAACTTATATCATTTCCACAAATCGCTGTGGCTTCTAACTGGTTTAATTTTTTAGCCATAATAATTTTTAAAAA
The DNA here is from genome assembly GCA_024635735.1 of Christiangramia sp. Classification (GTDB taxonomy): domain Bacteria; phylum Bacteroidota; class Bacteroidia; order Flavobacteriales; family Flavobacteriaceae; genus Christiangramia. Next base: position 3,438 of record JAGXII010000167.1, read on the forward strand.
TTATTAGATTAAAATTAATCCCTGAGGAGTTAATCGTGAGTGTTCCCTTCGGAATTTCGATTATTTAAATAATAACGAAAGTAATAGAATCCTGAATATTAATAATAAAAATTAAGTGGAAAATATGATTTGTGAAGGTTTTGTTTAATCTTTCCAATTCATAATTGGGCGGATAAATGGTGTGATATTTATTGAATTTCTTCTGATTTCAGCCTTCAAAAACCGTTCAGAATTGTCTAAAAGGGGTGAATGACAGGATTTGTGATATGAATCGCTATTAAAAAGCGGCTAATCTGTTATGAATGATGGAAATACACGTTTTAATTCTCTAAATCCTTTTTGGGTAGATTGCTATACCTGGAAGGTGAACCAGATCATTTTACTATATCGGCAGTTTTATTGCTATAGTTTTGAGGTATAAATAATCATCATCAAATAATTAACAGTTAACATTTTTATTATTAATCAAAAAATCATTCATCATGAAAACATTAATTTTTTATTTTTTACTATTGGCGGTTACCGCCTTTACACAGGCTCAGGAAATTCAGTTAGAAGAGGCCAGAGTTGGATTCGCACCAATTGACGCAAAAATCACGAGGGACGCAGATGCTTATTCTTATCGAATTAATGAGAGTTATGCCGGACAGTTTATGAAAGATCCAATCGCCTTTATGAAAGAAAATTTCGACATCAACAATTTTTTGGCGGAAGTTGAAGACGAAGATTATGATTCTTTTCAAGTGATCTTTAGAAGTGGTCAGGGACTATTAAAAGCTCACTATGATAACAATGGAGAACTTGTAAGAACTTATCAGAAATTCGAAAATATTGTTCTGCCATTGGATGTTAGAAGAGAAGTGTATAATTCAAGTAAAGGATGGACTATGATCGAAAATAAATACATCGCTTCGGGAAATAGTGATCTTATTGAGAAAGAAGTTTACAAAGTTAAACTTGAAAAAGGGAATAAAACACAAACTATTAAGCTGGACGGCAGATCATTGGGTAGAACCAGCGTAGCCAGTAACTAGAACTTTCTTTTCAGTATAAAATAGTTTGAATTAGCCAGGCTATCAAAATGAAAAATTTTGATAGCCTTTTAATGGTTTACAAAATGATTATTGTTCAATTAATTAAGATATATGGTTAAGATTTACTTACTACAAATTAGTTTTTCACAAATTAATATGGAATTAATTATAAATTGCAGGTACTAATTATATTTCCCGTTTATGAGAGCACTTGTAATTGATGATGAGGAACTGGCAAGAAGAAGAGTTCTGAATTTACTCGAGGATGTTAAAGAAATAGAAGTTATAGGGCAATGTTCAAATGGAAAGACTGCTATAAAATGCATAAATAAAGAAAAGCCCGATTTAGTATTTCTTGATATTAATATGAAGGATATGAATGGTTTTGAAGTCTTACAGAAGGTGGAAATTTCGCCAAAACCAATAGTGATTTTCGTTACAGCTTACGATAACTATGCTCTTAAAGCATTTGATGTAGACGCCTTTGATTTCTTGCTTAAACCCTTTAAAGATCAACGATTTTTCAGAACTATAGAGAAGGTGTTAAAAACCACCAGAAATGAAGCTGAAATAAATTTCGAAAAAAGAATGATAGAATTTTTCCATGAATACGCTCAGGGAAATACGATGCTGAATTCAGTTTCTAAAATACCTGTCAAACAGGGAAATAAAACCGCTTTAGTAGATCCAAAGGATATTCTTTATATCCTGGCCTCTGGTTATTATGCTGAAATTTATATAGAAGGCAAAAAGTATGTTCTTCGCGAATCCCTGAACAATTTGGAAGAGATACTGGATGAGAATTTATTTGTAAGAGTACATAGATCTACCATTCTCAACCTGAATCATGTCAAGGAAATTATTCATTCCGATTATTCTGAAATAGACGCAAAAATGAAGGATGATAAACTTTTGAGAATTAGTAAATCACACAAAAAGGAATTTTTAGACAAAATAGGTATTTAAATGGGCTTCTCAAATCTTAGAAAAAAGTATATCGATCTAAAGTTGGTCTTATTACTTGCCGGCTTTTACCTAATGTTTGATATAATATGGGTGAGTAAAATAGCCTATATGCGCAGCGTAATGGCTATGAAATCTGAGAATTTTGAATGGTCTTACTTCCTGGTTCACAATTTACTTATGGATTATGTGGTGGTGGTAAGTTATATGACACTTATTGCCATAAGCACCAAACGATTTCTAAATAGGAATTATTCCTGGGTCAAAATTATTTCTATTCACACTATTTTCTCGCTCTTAATTGGTTTGGTGATCAGGCTAATAGGGGAATTTATTTCGATACTTACCGGTCGCTTAACCTGGAATAATTACGATTTAGGGGAAACTATTTATGCTTTTATGGCGGTAATAGAACTTAATTTCTTAATCTATTTCGCCATGGTATTTATTATCTATACCTATTATTATCTCAAGCAGGTAAAAGAAGCTGAGAAAAGACACTCAAAACTGGAGACACAGCTTGTAAATACCCGAATGAAAATGCTTTCTTCTCAATTGCAGCCACATTTTCTATTCAACACCCTTAATTCAATTGCAGTTTTGACAGATGTTGATGCTAGTAAGGCTAAAGACACTATTGCCGATTTAAGTGATTTTCTTAGAGAAATTCTTTACAGCAGTGAGAGTAACAGGATAAGTCTGGATGAGGAATTAAGAATACTGGACTATTATTTAAATATTGTAAATGTTCGATTTTCCGATCATTTACACATAACCAAACACATTGATGATTTCTTATTAATGAAAAGAGTTCCCGCATTATTACTTCAGCCATTAATAGAGAACTCCATTAAACATGGCTATTCCTATGATCATACGGATCTTGATATAGATATTTCTGTCTACGAAGAAGAAAAAATGCTTGTTATAAAAGTTTCTAATAATGGGGAACCTTTATCTCAAAATCATAAAGATCTTATGAGTAAGGGAGTTGGCCTAACAAATATTGATGACAGGCTTAAGAATCTTTATGGGGATAATTACTTATTTGAAATGAGAAATAAAAAGGACGGTGAGGGCGTGGAAACTATCATCAAAATTCCTGAAAAATAGCCTTCCGTAAAGTACTATCCCAAAACGGTTTAAATCATCTCAGAATTTGAGAAACTTGACCGATATTTAATTGTAAATATTGATTTTTTCGGCTAACTTAATGGTATAATAATTATGCCATTGCAAAAGAATTCAAAACCCAGGTATTATCCTCCCGCAGAAGAACGGCTGAATATAATTTCTCATGGAATTGGATTTGGCCTTAGTGTTTTGGCACTTATCCTGCTTATTCTCCGTGCGAGTCAGTTAGGTCAGGTTAGACACCTTGTAGGGTTTACCATTTTTGGAGCCAGTATGATACTTCTTTATGCTGCTTCAACTTTTTATCATAGCGCAAAAACCCATGTTTTAAGATATAGATTGAATATACTTGATCATGCTTCAATTTATGTTCTTATCGCAGGAACTTATACACCTTTTGCTTTAGTGACCCTGGATGGAACATTTGGCTGGGCGGTTTTGATTATAGTCTGGCTTATGGCTCTTGTAGGAATCATTTTGAAATTTTTTTATACGGGTCGTTATCATTTACTTTCCACCATCATGTATGTCGTGATGGGATGGATGATCGTTTTTGCAATAAAACCACTTATGGAAAACCTTCCGGGACCTGGTCTCTGGTGGCTTTTTGCCGGAGGTATCTCCTATACTCTGGGCGCTATCTTATTCATGCAGGAAAGGCTGCCTTTTAATCATGCGATCTTCCATATTTTCGTGCTGCTGGGAACTTTCTGTCACTTTATTTCCATTTATTATTATGTACTGCCCGCTTAATAGCTGGGAGCGGCTGGGTCTTTTACTAAAGAGTTAGAAAAATCCGTAAATTTCTAATAACTTGGTATCGCTATCTATACCAACCTGGAAATTACATGGATTATTTTCTTATTACCAGTGTTCTTGTAACACTCGCGGCAATATTTGGTTTTTTGAATGTGAAATTCCTCAAATTACCAAACAGTATAGGCCTGATGCTAATAACAATCATTTTTAGTCTGGGGATACTGGCTATAAGTATTTTTGATGATACACTCCTGAATGCCGAAAAAGAGATAATCACTAGCATAGATTTTCAAACCGTCTTGCTGGATGTGATGTTAAGCTTTATACTTTTCGCAGGGGCTTTGCATACGAATTTTGAACAGCTAAAAGTTCAAAGATGGCCCATTTTGGCATTTGCGACTTTAGGTGTACTCGTCTCTACTTTCCTGGTAGGAACTGCCATGTTTTTTATCCTTCAATTAATTTCTCTGGAAGTGGAATATATTTACTGCCTGCTTTTTGGTGCTTTAATTTCACCCACAGATCCTATTGCAGTACTTGGAATATTAAAAAAAGCGGGGGCGCCAAAAAAGCTTGAAGCAAAGATAGTGGGAGAATCCCTATTTAATGACGGGGTAGGAATTGTAATTTTTCTCACTATATATAGAATCGCTTCTTCCGGGGAAGGGAAGGTAACACCGTCTCAAGTAATGGAACTTTTTGGAACCGAAGTAATAGGCGGAATTACCATTGGGATTCTTCTGGGTTATATTACCTACCGCATTATGAAGTCTATAGATGATTACGATATCGAAGTGATTGTTACCCTGGCTGCGGTGATGGGAGGAACTGCGTTGGCTAATCATTATCATTTTTCGGCTCCGTTAGCCATGGTTACAGCCGGACTCATTGTTGGTAACGATACGGTACGTGCCTCTACCATGTCTGAAACTACTGAGGCCTATGTAGATAAATTCTGGGAACTGGTAGATATACTTCTTAATACGATCCTTTTTGTTTTAATAGGAATGGAAATGCTGGTACTTACCTTTGAAAACGGTTATGTGCTAGCAGGTTTAATTGCAATTCCCGTTCTTTTACTTTGTCGTTTTGGCTCCTTACTCATACCTATCCAGTTCTTTCGCAAAAGACTTGATTTTGTACCCCGAACTAACCTTATTATGACATGGGGTGGATTAAGAGGCGGAATCTCGATCGCACTGGCTCTAAGCCTGACCTCTGAGATGCACCGGGAATTATTTCTGGTGATTACTTATTTTGTGGTGGTATTTTCCATCCTCGTTCAGGGGCTAAGCGTGGGCAAACTCATTGAAAAAATCGGATTAAAAAGAACCTAATCTGTACTCTCAGTTTTTAAAGATAAAGTTGGATCTATAACTTCTGCTTTTTGATCTCCTGGAGTGGAGTTTCCTTTGTTCCTCTCTCAGTTTCTTTAATAAACGAATGGAATCACCTATAGAATCACTGCTTAAAACAATTAAAGAATTTTCTGGAGCAATCCGGATTGAATATTTAATAGCTTCGGTTTCTGAAGGAACCAAACTCACTGGTTTTCCCGCGTCGAACTTATGAATCCCTACTTTGAGAAGATCAATTAGATATTCAGCAGATTTTCCTCTTAGATCTCTGTCATTCCTGATGATGATTTCATCAAACATTTGTGCGGCAATATTTCCTATTTTAATGGTATCCTCTTCAAGGCGATCACCTATGCCAGCAATAATACCTATGCGGTAGCTGGCTTCCATAGAATTTGTAAATTTTTGCAAAGCAAGCATTCCCGATGGGTTGTGGGCATAGTCCATTAAGAAATTGAATTTTTTAAATTTGAAAAGGTTAAGCCTTCCCGGCGTTTGATTTTCTGAAGGGATAAAACTTTCCAGAGCAGCTTTCATGTCGTGGATACCTATTCCCTGAATATGTGCCGCGAGTACAGCAGGTAGAATATTCTGAATCATGAATATCGCTTTAGCTTCAAAGGTGATAGGAATATTTTCAGCCTTCATAACCCTCATTTTCCATACACCGCTGGTAATGGTGATATATCCTTCTTCATATATGGCTGTGAGGCCTCCATCTTCCTGAAAATCTTTGATTCTCTGGTTATTTTCATCCATAGAAAAAAGTGCGATTTTACAATTCAGATTTTCTCTCATCTTATATACTAAATCATCATCTGCATTTAGAATCGCATATCCATCTTTTTTCACCGTTTCAGGAATAACTGCTTTCAATCTGGCTAATTGGGCGATAGTATGAATACCGCCTAAACCAAGGTGGTCTCCTTCAACATTGGTTACGATCCCGATATCTGATTCCTTAAAGGCAAGACCGGCTCTCAAAAGGCCGCCCCGGGCACATTCCAGTACGGCAAAATTTATAGTAGGATCGCGAAGTACCATCCCGGTACTCTTTGGTCCCGTACAGTCACCTTTCATAACCATTCTATTTTGAATATAAACCCCGTCTGTGGTAGTATAGCCCACCAGTTTACCGCTGAGTTTAGCCATATGCGCGATGAGTCGGGTAGTAGTTGTCTTTCCATTGGTACCTGTGACGGCAATGATGGGGATTCTTCCCATCTCATTCTTTTTTGGAAAAAGTGCATCCAGTACGGGTGCCGCAACATTTCTAGGCAATCCGGTTGTTGGTGCCAGATGCATTCTGAATCCAGGGCCGGCATTCACTTCGATCACACACCCTCCGGTCTCTTCAATAGGTTTGGAAACATCATTAGTAATAATATCTATACCACATATATCAAGGTCTATAAGCCTGGCAATTCTTTCTACCAGGAAGATATTGGATGAATGGACAATATCGGTAACATCCTCTGCAGTTCCTCCGGTACTAAGGTTGGCAGTATCTTTGAGTATAAGCATTTCTCCTTCGCCTAAAACTGAATTTAGATTATAGCCCTTCTTCTGGATAAGTGATAGACTTATTTCATTAAGATCTATTTTAGTGAGCATTTTTTCGTGCCTGTAACCTCTTCGGGGATCTGCGTTTATTTCTTCAACCAATTCCGCTATGGTAGATTTACCATTTCCCACGACATTTGCAGGTGTGCGTTTAGCTGCAGCTACCAGTTTGAAATTGATAACCAGAAAACGATAATCCTCGCCATAAATATGACTTTCCACGATTATCTTGTTGGAAACCTTACGGGCATTATTATAAGCTTCAATAGCCTCCTTAATATTCTGAATATCTGAAGTAATCCCGCGACCGTGATTCCCGTCAACCGGCTTAATCACCACAGGAAATCCCAGCACTTTTATTGCTTCTTTTAATTCCTCTATATCGCTTATCTTTTTACCCTGGGGAACCTTGATAGACGCTTCATTCAGGAGATATTTGGTTTCGTTTTTATCACCAGCAATCTCCACAGCTATACTGCTGGTCTTACTGGTTACAGTAGCCTGAATTCTTTGCTGGTAAGCACCATAACCAAGCTGGCAAAATGAACTGTCGTTTAATCTTAACCACGGTATTCCACGGTTTTCGGCTTCCTTGATGATAGATTCGGTACTTGGTCCAAGTCTTCCATATTCGTATAATTCCCGTAATTCCTTAAGATCTTTATCGAGGTCATATGCTATTCCATTTATCATAGCATGACATATATTTACCGCAGCCTTAGCCGCATATCTTCCGGCTTCTTCTTCAATATATGAGAACACTACATGATAAATTCCTTTAGGACCATAACTTCTGGTTCTGCCAAAACCCGTGTCCATTCCGGCCATAGTTTGTATTTCTAATGCAATATGTTCCACTATATGACCCATCCACGTACCTTCTTTTAGTCGATTAATAAATCCACCGGGTTCATTTTCTGAACAATAATGATCTTTAAGGCCGGGAAGTAATTTAATAAGACGCTCATTAAAACCAGGGATACTATCAGAAGGGAAGTCCTCCATTTCTTCGAGATCAAGGACCATTACAATAAGCTGATGACGCCTCACAGACCAGTAATTAGGCCCGCGCATGGCCTGAATTTTTTTAATTTTCATGGAATTAATTAATTGACTTATAAAGGTTTAATAAAATTAGCCTTTTTAATCCAACAAGCGTATTTTAGTATTCTCAATATTACGTTAATGAATTCTAAAGGAACCTTAATTCCCATTGGTGGTAATGAAAATAAAGGTATTGGATTTAACGAAAAGTTCCATACTGAATATATTGAGAATAGTATTTTATCAAGGGTCGTCTTAGAAAGTGGAGGCCCCGAAGCCCGGATTGTAGTGATTCCTACGGCTTCCAGTATTCCAGAGGAAGTCTGGAAAAACTATAAAGAGGTTTTTGAAAAGTTGGGTTGTAAAAATGTAGAGGTCGCAGAAATAGGCGAACGCCATCAGGCGGAAAGTGATGAATATATTTCCTTAATAAAAAACGCACATTGCGTAATGTTCTCTGGTGGGAATCAGTCAGAAATTATTAGCAAAATTAAGGATACGCGACTGCATAAAATATTACTGGATAAACATCTTAACGGTTCTTTGGTAATTGCGGGTACAAGTGCCGGAGCAATGTGCATGTCGGAAGAAATGATTACCGGAGGTCGCCAGAAAGATTCATTTGTTAAAGGAGCAGTTGGAATGATTAAAGGAATGGGGTTTTTGCCAAAAGTGATAATAGATTCCCATTTTATTCGTCGCGGAAGATTTGGAAGACTCACAGAAGCTGTTGCCAAATTTCCACATCTTATTGGTATAGGCCTTGCTGAAAATACTGGTTTAATAATTAAAGAATGTAATACTGTGGAAGTAGTGGGATCTGGGATGGTAATTATATTTGACCCAGGTAATCTGGAGCATAACAACGAACCATATGTAGCAAATGGAGAGTTAATGTCACTTACTAATCTTACAACTCATATTCTTTCCCAGGGTGATATGTTCAATATTGCAAAACATCAGGTTAAAATTTTACACGTAGAGCCTTATTTCTTAGGTGATTAGCTATAGATCGCTACGGTATTTACGCCATTAAATTTTCTAAAACCTCGATACATGCCTTCAGTATTAAAAGGCAAAGCAATATTCCCGTTGGCATCAACAGCAATAAGACCTCCATCTCCCTCAAGTTCTGGCAAACGTTTGAAAATAACCTCCTTGGTGGCTTCTTCAAGACTTTTATTTTGAAATTCCATTAAACAGGAAACATCGTAGGCGATAACACCTCTCATAAAGAATTCACCGCTTCCAGTACAACTAACGGCACAGGTTTTATTATTAGCATAGTTTCCAATGCCAATTAAGGGAGTATCCCCAATACGGCCCCAGTTCTTATTGGTCATTCCTCCTGTGGAGGTAGCAGCCGCAAGATTTCCTTGCCAGTCGCAGGCTACCGCACCCACAGTACCGAATTTTGATTTTTTAGACTGGCTATGGTCTAATTGAAATTTTTCGGTATCCTTTAATTCCTGCCACTGCTGGTATCTAAATTCATCGTAAAAATACTCTTCGTTCTCGAATTCCAGATTATGCTTTCTGGCAAATTTCATAGCTCCGGAACCGGCCAGCAAAATATGGGGGCTTTTTTCCATTACCAGTCGTGCCAGTTTTACAGGGTTTTTGACTCCCGTGATCAGGCTAACTGCTCCCGCTTTGCGCTCACTTCCTTCCATGATAGAAGCTTCCATTTCGTGAGTTCCATCTGCCGTAAAAACACTGCCTTTGCCGGCATTGAATAAAGGAGAATCTTCCAGGCTGCTAACTGCCATTTCAACGGCATCAACTGCCGAACCTTTATTTTCCAGGATTTCATAGGCAACATCAAGAGCCATTTGGAGGTCTTTTCGGTAAGCAATTTCTTTTTCAGCAGTCATCTGTCCTTTGATAAGGGTTCCTGCTCCTCCGTGTATAGCAACTGCGATTTTCGATTTCATAATTAGGGATCTAATTTTCAATAGTATACAAGTTACTAATGTCTTAATTCTGCCAGTGATAAAATGAGGTTAAATTTTGAAGTTCCTTCAGGCTTTAAGGACCAATTGAAAAAAGGCATATTGATGCCATATTTTACCGTCATGTTTAAACAAAATTATAGTATCTGCCATGAAATTTCTTTGATAGGATCTGTCTTTAAAACTGTTCCAGATTTGAAGAAATATGTTTCTTGAAACATCTCTCGTGGCAATGCTAATATGAGGATGAATTTTTGTTGTGAATTCCTGGTCTTCAAGTTCAATTTTAGACATAACTGATTTTTGTAAAGCAGAATGAATTTCTAAAACAGGATCGGGATTCTTAATTGTGACGAAAATTACCTTCTGAGAAAATCTGCCGAAGCCATCTAATTCCAAAAATAATGAGGACCGGTTGGTAACAAAATTCTTAAGTTTCTCTATAAAATCGGTTTCTAAATATTCTTCTATTCTAAAAGGTATCTGAAGGGTAATATGTGCCGGTAATTTCAGGGCATGTTCAACTGCATATTTATCCAGAATTTCATCCTTGAATTCTTTTATTTCCTGCTGAATTTCTTCAGAAGGAAGCAGGGCAATAAAATAAAGCCTAGAGGTATCATTTTTATGTTTTATTGAAGACAATTTATGCTTATTTAATCGCAATGATCCTAAGGGGACCGCCGCTTCCTCCTTTAATTTTCATAGGTAAGGCTATGATCTGAAACCCCGTTTCCGGGAGTTCTTCAAGCCTAGCTACATTTTCAAAAGCGGGTATATTTTTCGTCATTAAAGCGACGTGGGTTGCAAAATCCTGGGACTGTCCAAAATCAATACTGGCAGTATCAATGCCAACTGCTTTGATACTCCTGTTTTCTATCAGCCATTTGGCGGCTTCAGGAGAAAGTCCGGGAAAATGTAATTTTTGAACTGCTTCCGCTCCCCGTTCATCGGTTCCCAGGTATTTCTTTTTATCTGGATAGAATTTTCCAAATCCCGTCTCCAGTAAAACAATGCTGGCCTGCGGAATTTCCCCATTTTTACTTTCCCAGTTTTTCAGATCCTGTATAGTAATAAGATAATCGGGGTTGCCAAGAGCATTCTTTGAAACATTGATTTTAACTGCATTTCCTATTAGATTTTTTAGCGGAATTTCATCTACGCTTTTAGCGTTTTCAGCAAAGTGGATCGGAGCATCTATATGAGTTCCTCCATGCTCCGCAGCCGAAAAATTGTTGGCAGAATAAAAATAGCCTTTATCAGTTTTTCCTTTTGCAACTGTTTCAAGATTAAAATCTTCAGCAGTCACCCAGTAAATACTTTCTTTGGAAAAAGAGTGGGTAAGATCAATAATTTCTCCTTCTGGTACCTGGGCATTGGCAAAAAAAGGGAGAAAAATGAATGATAATAATAGGCTGATTTTCATGATTTCCGGTTTTTAAATGGTTTAATTCCAGTTTGCTTTAATATACTTCTTTATTCTGCGAACAAAATGATCCGGTTTTTCTGCATAGATCAAAAGGCCCTTATTTAGAGCTTCCTGCCTTAAATGATCACTGTATTCCTTAACAATAGCATTAGCCAGTTCTTTCTGTTTTTTATCTTTTAACTGAAAGCTATCAGTATGAATTTTGTCGTTTAAGATCATAAGGTCATGATCGTTTCCTAAAAAATCGGCAAGCTCATGAGTTTCCTCCTGCCAGGTTCCTATAAGATCTGGCCATAGGTCTTCCAGTAATCTAAGCTGATACCACAGGTATTTTACCCTTTTTCGCCACTCATGGAAAATTTCTTTTGAGGGTTCATTTTTGGCTGTTTTCATCGCTTCGCAACCACGCTCATAAACCCTGTGAATACTGGGAAGTATAATTTTTATATCATTTTTTTGGACTGGCCATATAACCAGTTTTTTCTTAGCATGCTCTAATTGTTCAGGAAGATATTCTGAAAAGAAGTTTTTTGCTTCAATTCTTTTTCAAGTTCATCCCTTTGCTTTAAAATTTCTTTGTTGAGGGAATTAAAAAAACTGGCGTAGATATGATCTCCATACCGGGCTTTAATAGCCTCAATTGTTTCAAGATGAGCAGTCAGGTCTCTTATAGGGGCAAGGTCCCTGCCAAGATCACGATAAAAAATATTGATATTCTTAAATTCCTCTTCTCCCATTTCGTCCCGGAAAAGTCTTGCCAGAGCACGTAATTTTTTCAGCCTCTTCCGAATATCATGAATGGCTTCATGAAGGGGAAGTTGTTCAAGAGAATAGATGCAACCGCTAACTTCAGTTTCGGCTACTGATACAATATTTTTCTTTACACTAAGGCCTTCTTCCAGTTTATAATTCATTCAGGTATTTTTCTTTAAGATACCTAAATGAATTTATAGAAATGGTTAGCGTTTTATTAAAACTATGGTATTAAATAGGAAAGAATTAATTTTTTTCGGCCACTTTTTTCTTAGAAGGCTCAAAGTTCAATTCTACCTGATGTCTTGTGAGATCTTCAAAAGTTTCTCTTTCTCTAATAAGGTGAGCTTTGCCTTCATACCAAAGTACTTCAGCAGGGCGATATCTTGAATTGAAATTGCTGGCCATAGAATAACAATAGGCTCCGGCATTGCTGAAACTTAAAATGTCGCCTTCACGAATCTCTGATATTCTGCGATTATTCACAAAAGTATCGGTTTCACAGATATATCCTACCACACTATAGAAACGATGTTTTGCATCAGGATTTGAAATGTTGGTAATATCGTGATGTGAGCCGTAAAACATTGGGCGTATTAGATGATTAAACCCAGAATCTACTCCGGCGAATACAGTAGACGTGGTTTGCTTGATCACATTTACCTTTGCAAGAAATTTTCCTGCTTCGCTTACAAGGTATTTACCTGGTTCGAATGTAAGGGAAAGTTCTCTGCCATATTCTTTACAGAATTTGTCAAATTTTTCGGTAAGCTGCTGTCCAAGATCTTCAATATCGGTTTGAATATCTCCTTCACGATAAGGGACTTTAAATCCGCTTCCAAAATCGATGAATTCAAGATCTTTAAAATTTCTGGCTGCTTCGAATAAAATTTCAGAAGCATAGAGGAAAACACCAATATCAAGAATATCGCTTCCTGTGTGCATATGGATACCATTAATATGCATTCCGGTATTTTCCACAATTCTAAGCAAATGCGGCATTTGGTGTACGCTAATACCGAATTTTGAATCTATATGCCCAACAGAAATTTTAGAATTTCCTCCGGCCATTACGTGCGGATTGATCCGTACACAAACCGGGATGTCTGGATGACGACTTCCAAATTGTTCCAGTACCGATAGATTATCGATATTGATTTGAGCGCCTAACTTAACAACTTCTTCAATTTCCTCCAGGGATACTCCGTTAGGGGTATAAATTATTCTGGATGGATCTACACCGGCTTTAATACCCAGCAGCACCTCCTGAACTGATACTGTGTCAAGTCCGCAGCCCAGAGAATTAAGAAGTTTCAGAATTGAAATATTGGAAAGCGCTTTTACGGCGTAATGAATTCTAAGTTCATTCACCTTAAAAGCCCTGGTAAGCCTTTTATACTGAGAAATAATCTTTTCGGCATCATATACATATACCGGACTTCCAAATTCTTCTGCTACTGAAAGTAGATCCTTCTGTGTCATTTTTTAATCAATTTTTGCGCAAAAATAATCGAGTTATTTAAGTTCAGATAAGCGATACATCAAATATAACCGATTTGTTCTAATTGTTAATTCTGAAATTTAAGAGTTGCTGAATTCCAGTTGTGCTTCACTTCGTTTTCTTAGCATAATAACACTAATGGCTATAAGAATTCCTGTCGCGGCCATTGCAGCTCCCACATATTGCGCAGAAACTATTCCGTAGCCATATGCAATAGGAAGACCAGCGAGATAGGCGCCACTAGCATTTCCCATATTAAATGCGCTTTGATTAAGAGAAGATCCCAGCATTTCAGATCCTTTCGCAGATTTTATAACGGCCATCTGGATAGGAGTAGCGATACAAAAAGCGATCACCGGAATTATAAATGTCATTACCAAAACCCCAATTTTATCAAATGCCAGAAAAGTATTAGATAATAATGCGATCACCATTAAGATCAGGGCTATTAATACAGCATTAATAGGGGAGAACATTTCTGCAAGTTTTGCTCCTAAAAGATTGCCCACTACCATTCCTAATCCTGCTAGGATCATGGCATAACTAACGATACCCTCACTATGCCCTGCCACATCTGTTATCAAAGGCGCGATATAACTGTACCACGCAAA
>JAGXII010000168.1 GCA_024635735.1 Christiangramia sp.
CTTTAAAAGAAGAAGCTGTAAACCTTGGGTATGTAACCGAAGAGCAGTTTGACGAATGGGTGAACCCTAAAAATATGGTGTAAACCATAATCAGGAAATATCTTAGAACAAAAAAGTCATTTCGGATAAATTCGAAATGACTTTTTTTATTGAGTATTTTTTTACTGATTCCGATAAAAAGCTAAGCCTTGGACAAATGCTTCTTGAATTTCCAATAGGAAACCGCTCCAAGTATGCCAACGCCGGCAATAGTGTAATAAACGAAATTAGGAGTAATTACCTTATCCCCGCTAGCGTACGAATGTAGCCCTGCCAGGTAAAAATTAACCCCAAAATAGGTCATCATAATACTTGAAAAAGCAATAATCGACATCAGACTAAAGAACCAACGGCTGCGAAGCCCTGGTACAAGTCTCATGTGGATCACAAAAGCATAGACCATGATACTGATAAGAGCCCAGGTCTCCTTAGGATCCCAGCCCCAATAGCGACCCCAGCTTTCGTTGGCCCATTGTCCGCCAAGAAAGTTTCCAATCGTAAGCATTACGAGACCAACAGTAAGGGCCAGTTCAGTAATAATGGTTATTTCCTGAATATTGATTTCCATTTTTTTACTGTTCTTCTCATTGGTAAGTATCATTAATACCAATGAAACAACTCCAAGGATCATTCCCAGTGTAAACGGACCATAACTCGCTACAATCACCGAAACGTGGATCATAAGCCAGTAAGAATTAAGAACCGGTTGCAAATTCGCAATTGCAGGATCCATCCAGTTCCAATGTGCGATCATAAGTATTATAGAGGCTACAAAGGCAGTAGAGGCGATAGTAAGATTCGATTTTCTTCCAAATGCAAGGCCGAAGAACATAGTAGCCCAGGCAACATAAATCATCGATTCATAGGCATCACTCCAGGGAGCATGTCCCGAAATATACCATCTTGCCGCAAGCCCGGCAGTATGTAAAGCAAATAGCACTACAATGGCCGCTGCACTTAGTGTAATTAGTCCTCTTATAAACTTATTATCCTTAAAGATCTGAACGATAACAAAAATGAGCATTAGAGATCCTGCGAGCATATACATCCAGAACAGACTGCGGAAAACATCATATTTATTGTAAATTATTTCGGCATTTACCTTCTTTTCTGAAGGCATTACCTCTGCGCCAAATTTCTTCTGATAACTTTTTATACTTTCCAGGTACTCATTCGCCTTTGTATAATCTCCGCTCTCTTTTGCAGTTCTTAGCGCGCTCATATACAAAGGAATAATCTGTTTGGTATAAACTGAATCCATACCCTTAAGATTCGCTTCGTCAACTTCCGGATAAGAAACCCATTCATTATTTTCATCACCAGGAACCGGGAATATCTTCAATACTTTTCCCTGTAAAGCCTGATAAAGCAAATTCACTTTCTTATCGGTTTCTATAAAATCCTTTTGAAACTTATTAGGAACGGCTGCCTGATAAGCAGATTCCAGATAAGGTGATAATTTGTAAGATCCATCTTCATTGAAAAAGTCAACCAGCGATAGATACTTTTTTCCGATCTCAACCCCCAAAAGCTTATGAAGACTGTCATTTTTTTTCTGAACATAAATGAGTGGGGTATTGTACCACAACATTGGGTTTTGAGTAATAGAAACCAAAACCTGATCTGAACTCAATCCCTGATATTCATCACTCTTACTAAGTTTTCTAAGCAATTCTGAAGAATAGGTATTCGCAGGTTTCATACGACCTCCGGCATCCTGTATAATAAGTCTTCCAAATTTCGCCGCATGTTCAGGACGAACAGCGTTAGACTTAATCATGCTGTCAATCTGCCTCTGATTTGTTTCAATATGATCGTGATCTTCCTGAGCATTTGCGCCGAAAGAAAGGGATATTAAAACAAGTAAAGAAGCAATGGTTTTCTTTTTGGCTTTCACTTTATCAAGCATTTCCTTAAGATTTCCAAAACGTGAATTCTTATCAAATAAGATCCACATAAGACCAAAATAGAGTAAAAAGTATCCTAAATAAGTAATCCAGGTCCCCCATTGATCATGGTTAACAGAGAGAATGGTTCCCTTTTCATCTGGTTGAAAACTGGACTGGAAGAACCTGTAACCTTTATAATCCAGTACATGGTTCATATAGATATCATAAGGCTCTTTAATCCCTTCATCTATTATTTCCACTTTACTTTTAAAGGAAGCGTATCCAGGTGTTTCCCTGTCAGCCGTACCGGGATATTTTTCAGCTATAAAGTCATTAAGCTTTAATGAGAAAGGGAGTTCCTTATCAATAGAACCATAATTTAAAAATATCTCAAGACCGGCAAGATCAATCTTTTCAGGATCGGAAGTTACTCCTTTACCTCCTAAAAGAGTTCTTGTCTCACTTTTACCTTCCGAAGTAATCTTTAAAGTTACCGCGTCCTTATCGTCCTTGGTTGGAGATTTTAACGGAACCACATCATATTCCCCTTTAACCACTGGCTCCGGAACAACGAATTGCATATTTCCGAGATTGTAAAGAGAACGAAGCATAAGGGTTTGGGTAGAATCGGCAAGCAGGGCTCCCTGCTTTTGATCGGCCATTCTCATATAATTTCCTTCAAACGGGGAATCAATAAGATAATCACCATTCTCGGTTAAAGTAAAATTTATAGCCCCTTCGGTAGGTTTATTGAAAGCAAAAAGAATATTATGAATATTACTTACTTCTCCTTCCTTTAAAAAATGGTCATGTCTTTGTCCACCACCAGATTCTACAACTTTTAAATAATTTTCACCATCTTCAGTTGGAACCAGGGTCTCCTCTGCGCCATTAATAAAGTTGGTTACTTCAAATTTAACGGGCTTCCCGTTAAAATCTGTATTTAAGACATAATCATTTTCAACTTCAGGCCCAAAGAGAACTTCTTCCTGTAAAACGCGGCGGCGCGGTTGTCCGTCAATTTCGCCATCCATAAAGAACGTAAGATAGGTTTCCTCGCTAAGGAATTTATTTGTGGTCTCCCCTTCCCTTATAGGCATAATCCCTTCGTAACTTATATATCTTGTCACAAAAGCACCAATGAGAATCAAAATAAAGGCAAGGTGAAGCAAAAGTGTACTCCATTTTTCTTTTTTATAAAGCTGATATCGCTTAATATTCCCAATAAAATTGATCAATAGGAATAACATGATCCCTTCAAACCACCAGGTATTATATATTAATATTCGAGCGGTTTCAATGGTATACCAGCTTTCAATAAATGTACCCATGGCCATGGCTATAGCGAAAACAATAAATAAAACGGCCATGATTCGGGTAGAAAAAAGGATAGAGGCTATTTTTTTCTGCATGGAAGAAATGTCATTTTTACGGCTGCAAATTTAAGTATTTATTATTAGTTAATCAGCCTATTTCCCTAGCAATATTAACTTGAGCTCTGTTAATTTCACCTCCTTGAATTTTTTGGTATTTTAGCCTCATGATTAAAGTGGTTATTATTGGTGCGGGAAATCTCGCCACACACTTATACCGGAATATTCAGAAAACTCAGGGTCTGGAACTTATCCAGATGTTTAACCGCAATTCACAACACCTTGATTTTGTGGGTAACCCCGAACTTATAGCTTCCAAAATTGACGATATTAAAGAAGCTGATATTTACCTTCTCGCCATTAAGGATGAAGCGCTGGCAGATTTCGCTCTGGAATTCCCAGAATTTGATGGACTGGTAGCTCATTGTTCCGGAAGTGAAAATATAGAATGCGTTTCACGCTTTGAAAATTATGGCGTATTCTATCCACTGCAGAGCTTCTCGAAGGAAAGACCGGTTGATTTTGATCATATCCCTATTTGTCTTGAAGCTAATTCTGAAAAGAATCTTGATTTTTTAAAACAGGTAGCTAAAAAACTAAGTGATCAAATCTTTGAAGTCAATTCTTCACAGAGAAAAGCCCTGCATCTTTCAGCAGTTTTTGTAAATAACTTTAGTAATCATTTGTTTGCCCTGGCCGCCGATTATTGCGAGCAAAATGGTTTGCCATTTGATATCCTGAAACCACTGATCAAAGAAACGGTCGATAAAATTGACAGCCTTCCCCCTTTTTCAGCACAAACGGGACCGGCATTAAGAAAAGATCAAAAAACAATAGAGGCGCATCTTGAAATGCTGGATGATAACCGAAAAAAAATCTATACTATTTTAACCGAATCTATCCAAAAACTACATGGAAAAGAGCTATAAAGAACATTTAAATAAGATCAACACTTTTGTATTTGACGTGGATGGAGTTTTAACCGACGGTACTATTCAGGTCTCCACCAACGGTGAACTTTTAAGAACCATGAATATGAAAGATGGTTACGCCCTTAAAATGGCAAAAAACGCCGGCTATACAGTATGTATCATTAGTGGCGGCAAGAATGAGGGAGTAAGGACCCGCTTGCGTAATCTTGGAATTACAGACATCTACCTTGGAGTAGATGATAAGGTGGAACAAATGGATGAGTTTTTTGATATTTATGAAATTGATCCTGATAAAGTTCTTTATATGGGAGATGACATCCCTGACTATTATCCCATGAAACTTGTTGGTTTGCCCTGTTGCCCACAGGATGCTGCTCCCGAGGTCAAAGAGGTTTCTCTCTATATATCTCACAAGAATGGCGGTCACGGCTGTGTGCGGGATGTTATTGAGCAGGTGATGAAAGTCCAGGGAAAATGGGTTTCTAATGTTTAATTTGATGCTCAGTTATTTTAAACTTATAAGAGGCGGTAATCTTATTTTCATTGCCCTAACGATGTTCCTAATCAAATATGGTCTTTTTGAGCCATTTGGAGTAGCCATCACACTTAACCTTTTAGGGTTCTCGATGCTGGTTCTTGCCGTAGTTTGTGTCGCGGCATCAGGTTACGTGATCAATGATATTTTTGATGTAAATGCCGATTTACAGAACAAACCGCACCGCACACTTGTCAATCACACTATTTCTGAAAAAGCAGCCTACCGGATATTCATTATTCTTAATGTGATAGGTGTTGGTCTGGGATTCTACCTGTCCAACATGATTGATCGCCCGGGGTTTTCGGCCTTCTTTATATTCGGTTCGGCGATCCTTTATCTGTACAATTCTCAATGGCAGCAAACTGTACTGGTGGGTAATATTCTTATTAGCCTTATAGTAGGTTTGATTCCTGTGGGAGTTGGGCTTTATGATCTATTGCCGGCGATAACTCCTGAAAATCAACAAACACAATCGGTGATATTTTCAATTTTGATCGACTATTCCATTTTTGCTTTCCTTATCAATTTTTTACGTGAAATCGTAAAAGATCAGGAAGACATTGACGGGGATTATAATGCAGGCTACAAAACCCTTCCCATAAGTATCGGAAAAAAGAGAACAAATAAAATTCTGTTTGTAATAGGATTGGTCCCGTTGGGTTTCCTTCTTTATTACATTTATACCTATTTGTTTGAAAATACTGTCGCGGTATTATATGCACTATTCCTTTTGGTCGCTCCCCTGCTCTACTTTATGATCAATATTTTAAATGCTGAAAAGCAAAAGGAATACGGTCGGCTGAGCATTATCCTGAAAGGAGTTTTATTTTTCGGATTGATCTCCATAGGTTTGCTTCAATTTATTTTACTCTAAAAGTATGCTGAAAGACCTTCTGAAAAACCATGAAATTATTCTGGCATCGGGTTCTCCGCGACGTCATAAATTTTTTGAAGAACTTGAGATTCCGGTTACGATAGACATCAGGCCGGTAGAAGAAATTTACCCTGATCATTTAAAAGAAGAAGAGATCACAGATTACCTGGCTCAACTTAAAGCTGAAGCTTTTAAGAATGACATAAAAGAGCATCAAATTTTAATCACCAGCGATACCATTGTTTATCATGAAGGCAATGCCTTAGGAAAACCCGTTGATTTTAAGGAAGCCGTTAAAATGATCACTTCCCTTTCGGGAAAAGACCATGAGGTTATTACCTCGGTGACCTTTACCACAAAAGAGAACCAGAAAACTTTAAATCATACCACCAGGGTGTTTTTCAGTGAATTAGATCATGATGAAATTGAGTATTACGTTAAAAAATATAAGCCATATGATAAAGCAGGAGGTTATGCCATCCAGGAGTGGATTGGTTTAATAGGCATAGAAAAAGTAGAAGGCAGTTATTTTAATGTTGTGGGATTGCCCACTCATCTGGTATACGAAACCTTAAAAAAAATGCTGGAATCCTGAAATTCGTAACTTTATAAAAAAACATGTTACGCCTGCTATCTTTATTTATTTGTTGCTTTCTTTTTATTTCCTGTGAATTTAATAGTCAGGACAAAAGAAACCTTAAACTTTCAGATCAGTTTAAAAACTACTGGTATTCTGGAAAAGCTGAAATTACTTCCTATGAGCTCAACCAGGCCCGTTATAGTGAAATGAGAAAAGGAGAAGCAGTACTGATCTATGTTACAGAAGATTTTCTGCCAGATGAACAGGTGAAAGCAAATAAACAGAATAGTAATAATATTTCAGTCCTGAAGCTCAATTCCACCAAAAATTTCATCACGGGAATATATCCTTACAGTATTATGCAAAGCAGTTTTTATCCTCTTAATGGAGAAGAACATGCTCTCAAATTATCAGCATCTATCCAGGAATGGTGCGGGCAGGTCTATCTTCAGCTTAATAACCGTAAAAACTTCCAAATTACTAGTCATTCCTATTTTCAGGGAGAAGCCGACAAAGATTTTTCAGTGAATAAAACGAATCTGGAAAATGAAATATGGAATAAAATTCGGGTTGAACCGGACAGTCTTCCGCTAGGAGACTTTAAGATGATCCCCTCACTGGAATATCTTCGCTTAAATCATAAACCATTTAAGGCATATAAATGTCATGGGGAATACTATACCGATGAAGATTTTAATGTATATATGCTCCAGTACCCCGAATTACAAAGGGAACTAAAGATATATTACAGCAGAACTTTTCCATACACTATAGAGAAATGGGAAGAATCATTTCCTTCAGGCTTTGGAGAAAATCTGAAAATTCTAACAACAACAGCTAAGAAGAAGCAAAGGATCAGAACAGAATACTGGAATAAAAATTCCAATAAAAACATATCTTTGCGCGACAGTTTAGATCTAAATTAATGTACGAAGTCTTAATAACATACCGGCAGGAACTGGTTTACAGCCTGATCGTTTTCATTTTGCTAATCATCATTCAATTTGTAATGAAGAAGGCCGCTCACAAGGTTGGTAAAAGGAGCGAGATCAATATTACACGAACTCGGCTTATGTTCAAATACATCAATATACTCGTTATACTGATCGCCGCTTTTTTAATGTCTATAGCCTGGGGCTTAGGTCTCGCTGAACTATCACTGGTCTTTTCTTCGGTATTTGCGGTTATTGGGGTCGCCTTGTTTGCTATATGGTCTATTTTAAGCAATATTACTTCAGGAATAATTCTTTTCTTTTCCTTTCCGTATAAAATTGGGGACACTATTAAAATACACGATAAAGACCTTCCAATAGAAGCAATCATTGAAGATATTAAGGCTTTTCACCTTCATTTAAGGACTAAGGAAGGCGAACTTATTACCTATCCGAATAACCTTATTCTTCAAAAAGCAGTTTCTTTAATTGAACAGCGCTCCTTTTCCGACGAAGGGAAAGAAGCGCTTTAAGCATAAAAGAAGCTAAAAAATTCGGACTTCCGGAGTGAAAGTTTTTATATTTGGGAAAACTCAGCACTCTATGCGTAAATTAATTTTTGCTGTATTCTTTTTAAGCATATCTATTCTTAAAGCACAGGCTCCTGAAAAATGGAGTTCCTCAGATATCTATCAACACCTGGAAAAACTGAACTTTCTTGGTTCTGTTTTATATGTTGGTGCGCATCCCGATGATGAAAATACACGACTAATTTCATGGTTTTCAAACGCGAAGCATGCCAGAACAGCCTATTTGTCTCTTACCAGAGGTGATGGCGGTCAAAACCTCGTGGGGCCTGAACTTAGAGAAAAGCTTGGGATGATTAGAACTCAGGAACTTTTAGCGGCAAGGAGAATAGATGACGGACAGCAATTTTTCACCAGAGCAAACGATTTTGGATATTCTAAAAATCCTTCAGAAACGCTTGAAATATGGAATGAAAAAGAAGTACTGAGTGATGTGGTTTGGATCATCAGAAAATTTCAACCCGATGTAATTATAAACCGGTTTGATCATAGAACCCCGGGAAGTACACATGGGCACCACACTTCTTCGGCAATGCTTAGTTTTGAAGCCTTTGATCTTGCAAATGATAAAAATGCCTATCCGGAGCAATTAAAATATGTTAGCACTTACCAGCCCAAAAGATTATTTTTTAATACATCCCCCTGGTTTTACGGTGGAGATGAAGCTTTTGAAAAAGCCGATAAATCGAAATTTGTAAGTTTTGATACCGGCACTTATTTTCCTTTGAAAGGCCTCTCTAATCCTGAAATAGCTTCCTTAAGTCGCAGTCAGCATCGTTCACAGGGATTTGGAAGTACAGGCAGCCGTGGAAAGGAAACAGAATACCTAGAGCTTCTTAAAGGTGATATGCCATCTAAAGACGCGGGAGTTTTCTCCGGAATTAATACCACATGGAGCCGCGTAAAAGGAGGTGAACCTATCGGTGATATTCTAAAAAATGTTCAGCAAAACTTCGATTTTGAACATCCGGATAAAAGCCTTCCAAAACTCATCGAGGCATATAAGATGATTCAGAATTTAGAAAATGAACACTGGAAAAAAATTAAAACAGAAGAGATAAGGGATATTATTTATGCCTGCTCCGGGCTATATCTGGAAGCGGTAGCTCAGGTACCATCAGTCACTCCCGGTGAACAGATCCAGGTTAATCTGGAAGCTATAAAGCGAAGCCCTGTAGAGATCAAATTTAATACTGTAGATCTGACTCCGAATAATTCATCCCAGCAGGTGAATAAGGAACTTCTAAATAATGAAGACTGGAATTCCACCATGACGTTTTCCATTCCGCAACAGTTAGATTACACCACTCCATACTGGCTTCAGGAAAAAGGAAGTGTGGGCATGTATACTGTGAAAGATCAAGAGCTTCGTGGTCTTCCTGAAACTCCTTTAAATACAAAAGCCACATTTGATTTAAGTATAGCCGGTAAAAAAATCTCTTTTGAAAAGCCTGTGGTATATAAATACAACGATAATGTGTATGGTGAAACCTATAAGAATTTTGAAATAATCCCTCCGGTAAACATTAGTTTTGATAACGAAGTTCTAATTTTTAATAATGAGGAGCCTAAAGAGATCAATATTACAATCACTGCTTATAAAGCAGGTATTGAAGGTGAATTGAGTTTAAAGGCAGGCGAAGGATGGAAAATCGAACCAATTAAAACCAGTTTTTCTATCGCACAAAAAGGAGGTACTTCCAATTCAAAATTTCAAATCACTCCCCCACAGGGCCAAAGTGAGGCCGTTTTAATTCCTCAGGCTAAAATTGGAGATCAGGTGTATGACTCGAACCTGACAGAAATTAGTTACGGATATATTCCAGATCAAAACCTGGTAGTCCCCGCAAGAATGAAACTTGTAAAACTGAACATCAGTAAAAAAGGTAACAATATTGCCTATATTGAAGGAGCTGGAGATGTGGTGCCGGAAAGCCTTGAACAAATTGGCTATGATGTCACTATCATTAATCCGGTGGCGATTTCAGAAAATTATCTCAAGAAATTTGATGCAGTAGTTGTTGGAATTAGAGCATACAATACGGTGGATGAACTTAAATTTCACCAAAAAGAATTATTTAATTACGTAAAAGAGGGAGGTACCATGATCGTACAGTACAATACAAATCGTGGTCTGGTTACTGATGATATTGCTCCATTTGACCTAAACCTATCACGGGATCGTGTTACAGAGGAAGATGCCGAGGTTAGTTTTCTAAGTCCGGATCATCCTATACTAAACTCGCCGAATAAGCTTACCAAAGCCGACTTTGATGGATGGGTTCAGGAACGCGGGCTTTATTTCCCTGACAGCTGGAATAAAAATTTCACTCCTGTTTTAAGTATGCATGACAAAAATGAATCTCCAAAAAACGGAAGCCTTTTGGTGGCCAAATACGGGGAAGGCTATTATATTTATACAGGCATAAGTTTCTTTAGACAATTTCCGGAAGCTGTTCCCGGAGCCTACAGACTTTTTGCCAATCTAATCTCTATAGGAAAATAATGAACGAACCCGAAAAGTATCAGTGGAAGACCAGCTATACCATCGTTCTGGTTGCAAATGCCATATATATCCTCTTGTTTTATTTAATAATGAATTATTTCGCCTGATATGCAGTTAATCGATTGGATTATTCTGGTGGGAACCATTACGTTTATTGTCTGGTACGGAGTCTACAAATCCCGTGGCATTAAGAATGTAAGAGATTTTATTGGGGGAGGGAATGATGCGAAATGGTGGACAATTGGTCTTTCGGTAATGGCTACCCAGGCAAGTGCGATTACTTTTCTATCTACTCCGGGTCAGGCATATCATGACGGAATGGGCTTCGTCCAGTTCTATTTTGGACTTCCCATCGCGATGATTATTATTTGTATCGTATTCATCCCGATTTACCACAGGCTGAAAGTTTATACTGCCTATGAATATCTGGAATCCCGTTTTGATAGAAAAACCAGAACATTAACAGCATTACTCTTTCTTACCCAGCGGGGACTGGCCGCCGGAATTACCATTTTCGCACCGGCAATCATTCTTTCTGCAGTTCTGGGTTGGCATCTTACCAGTCTTACTGTAATAATTGGAGTACTTGTAATTATTTATACGGTATCTGGAGGAACTAAAGCTGTTAGCGTTACCCATAAACAACAAATGGCGGTTATTCTTACCGGAATGATCGTTGCCTTTTTTATTATTCTGAATTTTCTTCCTGATTCTGTTAGTTTCACCGATGCTCTGGAAATTGCCGGGGCCAGTGGTAAAATGGATATTCTGGACTTTTCTTTCGACTTTGAAAATAGATATACCCTTTGGAGTGGTCTTATAGGAGGAAGTTTTCTGGCCCTCTCCTACTTCGGAACAGATCAAAGCCAGGTTCAACGATACCTGAGTGGAGGTTCTGTAAGGGAAAGTCAGCTGGGAATGATCTTCAACGGACTATTAAAGGTGCCGCTTCAATTCTTTATTCTACTGGTTGGCGTTATGGTTTTTGTGTTCTATCAGTTCAATACGGCTCCACTAAACTTCAATCCGGCGGCTAATGAAACTGTTTTGAATTCAAATTATTCGGAACAGTACCAGGATCTAATGCTGGAACATCGCATCATACAGGAAGAGAAACACAGGGTAGGCCTTAATTATGCTGAAAATAAACAGAATATGAGCAAGGCTCAGATCGCCGATTTTCAGAAAGAGTTTAACAGGCTGGATCATAAGCAACAGGAAGTAAAAGAGGAAGCAAAACTATTTATAGATGCTTCAGATGTAGATGCCGAGAGTAATGATAAAGATTACGTATTTATACACTTTATCCTTAATAACCTGCCAAGAGGTCTTATAGGCCTCCTTCTGGCGGTAATCCTCTCTGCGGCCATGTCTTCCACGGCATCTGAGCTCAATGCTCTGGCCTCAACCACAACTATCGATATCTATCGCAGAAATATAAAAAAAGACAAAAGTGAAGAGCATTATATGGAAGCTACCAAATGGTTTACCCTTATGTGGGGTATAATTGCCATTACTTTCGCCAGTATTGCCGATCTTTTTGATAATCTTATACAGCTTGTAAATATTATAGGAAGTATTTTTTACGGAACTGTCCTGGGTATATTTTTACTCGCATTTTTTATAAAATACGTAAAAAGCAATGCTGTATTTATAGCAGCCTTAATTGCACAGGTGGTGGTTCTAATTGTATTTAATTTAAACCTTATGCCTTATTTATGGCTGAATGTACTGGGTTGTTTGCTGGTGATGGCATTAGCTTATTTAATTCAGTTTATTAAAGGTACAAATCAGGAAATAGAAAAAACATGAAAGAGATAAAATGGGGAATTTTAGGATTAGGAAAAATCGCTAATAAATTTGCCAAAGACCTGGGAACGGTAGAAAATTCAAGTTTATATGCTGTTGCCAGCAGAAGTCATGAAAAAGCACAGGAATTTGCAAAAGCCTATAATGCCCCGGTAGCCTATTCCAATTATGAGCAATTATTAAAGGATAGTGAAGTGGATGTGGTTTATATCGCTACTCCCCACGTTTTTCATTATGAGCTTACTAAAGATTGTATCCGGAATGGAAAAGCGGTGCTTTGCGAAAAACCATTTGCTATGAACTCAGGTCAGGCTCGCGAAATGATTGAAATGGCAAGGGAAAAGAAAGTTTTTGTAATGGAAGCTTTATGGACCGCCTTTTTACCTCATTTTCAATATGTTCTGGAAAAGGTGAAATCTGGGGATCTTGGGGCAATAAAATCGATAAAAGCAGATTTTGGATTTACCGCAGATTTCGATAAAAACTCCAGGCTTTTTAATAAAAATCTTGGAGGCGGGAGTCTTCTGGATATAGGTATTTATCCTGTCTTTTTTGCACACAGCTTACTCGGACATCCGGAAAGTATCCAGGCCAGCGCCGAGTTTACCGAAACTAAGGTGGATTCAAGTTGTACTATGAATTTTAAATATGGCAACGATGTCACTGCAAAATTACATTCTACAGTTACTGAAAATACTCCAACAACTGCTGAAATTATCCTTGAAAAGGGAACTATAAAGCTCAATTCAAGATTTCATGAACCAACTTCGGTTAAAATTACTTCTGAAGGCGATGAGGAAACCATCACATTTGATGTGAATACTTTTGGTTATAATTTTGAAACAGCGCATGTAGCAAAAATGCTTCGGGAAAATAAAACCGAAAGTGATATTATGAGCCTCGACCGCACACTGGAAATTATGAAGCTACTCGATCAAATAAGAAAAGAGATCAAACTGGAATATTAAAAAAGGTTTTCCGGAAGTCTCTTATCCTGAATTATTTTCAGTATTAAGTGATTAAGTCCGGGAAACCTTTATTTAGAATGCAGAGGTAATTATTTACTACCGCTCCACTCTTTGATAGAATCCTCATTCATTTTCACATAATCAGGATTGTTATTTTTCCTGGCAGAAGCCAGAGACTTTTTAGCTGTAGCGATCGCCTGCTCTTTTTTACCCATATCAGCTTCAATAAGTGATTTGCGTCTTAAAATCCAGTAAGCATCTTCCCCAGCCATATCTGCAGCTTTAGTGACCCAGTCATAGGCTTTCTGAAGATCCTTGCCAGAGTCATGATAATAGCTGGCTGCAGCGAAATAATCATTTGCCGTTGGCCCGTTCATGATTTGATCTATACTGGCCATGGTAATCTCTTCGGTAGGAACAGAAAATGGTACGCTTGCTACTTTATTTTCCCAGATAAATTGAAGAACGCCAGAATTACTGGTAAGATTATTAATAAAGATGGTAAAAGTTTCTAACTCAATAGGAAGTTCATCAACTTCAGCAGTAGTCTTTAGAGCTACCTTGCTTTCATCCCATTCCTGAGGAGTTCCCCAGTTATCGGTACTGGTGTAAAACATTACTTCCCAGGAATCCTGCGAGGGTTTTGTATAAATAGCATAAGATCCTTTTTTAAGTTCTTTACCTCCAATTTTTACATCGTCACTAAAGGTAATTGTAGTATTTTCGTTAGCCCCGGTTCTCCAAACTTCTCCGTAAGAAACAAGGTCTCCAAAAATAGTACGGCCTTTCATACTTGGTCTGGAATAGGCAATACTAACATCGGTTAATCCTACTGTTTGTTCAATTTTCCCATGTGGGCTTGGTTGCGGTGCCTGAACCTGCGCGCTCATAAATGTGCAGCAGAGAATCAAAAGACCAGATAATAAAGTTTTCATATTGGTATATATTAGTTTTTCTAAATATAGAAAGAAAACTTTATTAGCCAGTATTTATTATTTCATCTGAAACATAATGCACTGTAAAAGAGATGTCACCTATTTTTTATATCAAAAATTAGTTTTTGATAATACTTCACTTGAAATATATTAAAAATTTAAATCTTTATATTTTGTTTAACTTATAATATTTTATTTTAAACAAAATCAATTTTACTTTTACTTGAAAGAAAGATACATGAAGCTTTACACCTTAAGGAGTATTCAAAAATTACCTATTTCTCAGCAGGAGGCCTGGAATTTCCTCTCAGATCCCAGGAATTTGAAGACTATTACTCCAGACTATATGGGTTTCGAAATTGTTTCCGGGGGAGACAGACCCACGTTTCCCGGCCAGATCATACAATATATAGTAACTCCTGTTGCGGGTATTAAAACCAAATGGGTGACTGAAATTACTCATGTAAAAGAGGGTGAATATTTTGTAGACGAACAACGATTTGGTCCTTACAAAATGTGGCATCACAAACATTTTATTAAGCCTATTCCCGGCGGTGTGGAGATGGAAGATATTATTGATTATAAGCTACCCTTCGGAAAAATTGGCCAGATGACCCACCCATTTATGGTAAAGCCAAAGCTGAAGGAAATTTTCGATTATAGAAAACAAAAACTCGTTGAACTTTTCGGGGAATACAATGAACCCGAAAAATCCTTTGAAACACTTAAAAAGGACATCCTAAATTAAAAGGAAATGAAAAAGAATATTTTACTTATCGGCGGTTCCACAGGTATCGGGAATCAAATAGCGAATAATTTAAAAGAGGAGCATAATATTATAATAGCATCCCGTAATAAAGGAAACCTGGATACTGAAAAGATAACCCACCTGGAATTTGATGTGTTGAAGGACGATATTTCAAAACTGGAACTTCCCGATCAAATTGACGGATTGATTTACTGCCCTGGCAGTATAGATCTCAAACCCTTCAAAATGATCAAACCTGAAAAATTTGAA
Organism: Christiangramia sp.; assembly: GCA_024635735.1. Taxonomy (GTDB): domain Bacteria; phylum Bacteroidota; class Bacteroidia; order Flavobacteriales; family Flavobacteriaceae; genus Christiangramia. The sequence continues at coordinate 14,981 of JAGXII010000168.1, forward strand.
GAGGAGATGAATCTTAATTTTTTTGGTCTGGTTCGTTGCGTACATGGAATTCTTGCTAAACTTAAAAAATCTGATCAGGCCAGTCTGGTATTTTTCAGTACTGTTGCCGTAAAAGTTGGTATGCCATTCCATACAAGTGTGGCGGCAGCCAAAGGCGCTATTGAAGGCTTTGCAAAATCCTTTGCTGCAGAATACGCGCCGGGATTTAGGGTAAATGTGATCGCTCCTTCCCTAACCGATACACCGCTTGCAGACAAATTACTTTCGAATGATGACAAAAGAAATAGGATGGATCAAAGACATCCCTTAAAAAGAGTTGGTCAGGCTAGAGATATTGCGAGCCTGGCTACGTTTCTTCTAAGTGAAGAAAGCAGCTGGATGACAGGACAGGTAATAGGTATTGACGGAGGACTCTCTACTCTAAATGTGAATTAATGAGTCAGAAAGTCAATATATTCTGGTTTAGAAGAGATTTGCGTCTGGACGATAATGTAGGTTTTAAAGCGGCCTTACAGGCTGACCTTCCTGTGCTGCCTATTTTCATTTTTGATCCTGAAATTCTGGATAAATTACCTGAAGATGATGCTCGTGTGAGTTTTATTTACGATACGCTTCAGGACATGAGAAAGGAACTTCAGGACGCACAGGGCAGCTCCATTGCTATGTTTTATGACCTGCCAGAAAAAGTCTTTCAGCAATTAATCAAAGATTATCAAGTTGAAAAGGTTTTTACTAACCGGGATTATGAACCTTATGCCAGGGAACGGGATAAGAAAATTCAACATATACTTCAGGAAAAGAATATTGAATTTATCGATTTTAAGGACCAGGTGATCTTTGAAAAGGATGAAATTGTAAAAAACGACGGGTATCCTTATGTGGTTTATACACCATATAAAAACACCTGGATAGAAAAGTTTAATAATACTGAACTACAATTCCATTATACCAAACGGTTTATGGATAACTTAATTGATAATTCCCGGCTTCCTAATTTGAGTCTTAGCGACATTAGATTTAAAAAATCCGCCCTAAAAGTTCCTGAATTTAAGGTCACTCCCGGACTAATTAAAGATTATGAAAAAACCAGAAATTTCCCGGCACGGGAAGGAACTTCACGTCTTGGTCCACATCTTAGATTTGGCACCGTAAGCGTTCGTAAAATGGTATATGAAGCAGATAAATTCAGCAATAAGACTTTTCTCAATGAATTGGTCTGGCGGGAGTTTTTTATGCAGATTCTTTTTCATTTTCCGCAAACGGTTACCGATGCATTTAAAAAAAAATACGATCGTATAAACTGGAGAAATGATAAGGAAGAATTTGAAAAATGGAAACAGGGAAAAACTGGATATCCCCTTGTAGATGCCGGCATGAGACAGCTGAACGAATCGGGCTTTATGCATAATAGAATTCGTATGCTTGTAGGTAGTTTTCTATGTAAACATCTTTTAATCGACTGGCGATGGGGAGAAGCTTATTTTGCTGAAAAATTACTGGACTACGAAATGTCCTCGAACATTGGAAACTGGCAGTGGGTCGCCGGAAGCGGAGTAGATGCTGCGCCATATTTCAGAATATTTAATCCTACTACACAAATTGAAAAATTCGACAAAAAAGAAGAATATATTAAAGAATGGGTAGACGAATATGGTACGAATGATTATCCTGAAAAAATGGTAGATCATAAAGAAGCACGGGAAAGAGCTCTTTCAACTTATAAAAAAGCTGTTAGCAATTAGTCAAGAAGCTTTCTGGCTTTTTCAAGATCTTCAGGAGTATCAATCCCAATACTACGAACATTGGTTTCCACCATTTTGATCTTTTTACCATACTCCAGATAACGTATACATTCGATCTTTTCTGCAGCTTCCAGAGGTAACATGGGTAAACGATAAAAATCCATAAGCGCAGATTTTCTGAAGGCGTAAATACCAATGTGTTTATAGTAAGTCACCTTAGCTTCGGTATCCCGTGGATAAGGGATTGGAAACCTGGAAAAATAAAGTGCAAACCTGTCTTTTCCTGTGATTACTTTCACATTATTAGGATTTGTAATCTCCTCACTTTCACTTAGGGCGGTTTTTAGAGAGGCCAGATCAATCTCCATAGCATCATCTGCTTCAAAAACCTCCAGTAATTTAGTAAGGCTCTCCACATCAATAAAGGGTTCATCTCCCTGAACATTTACTACAATATCCACATCCATATCCTCTACAGCCTCAGCAATGCGATCACTGCCACACTCATGTTCCTTAATACTCTTAATAGCAGTTCCACCAAAATTCACAACTTCATCGAAGATCTTTTCGCTATCGGTTACTACATATACTTCATCAAACAAACCCGTACTTTCAGCAGCTTCATAAGTTCTTCTAATCACAGTTTTCCCTTGGAGATCCTTGAGTAATTTCCCAGGAAACCTGGAGGCTTCATACCGCGCCGGAATCATAGCGATAATTTTATTTCTGGATTCTTTCTTCATAGAAATTTTAGGTAAACAGCTTTACGTAATGACTAGAATCGGACAACATAGTCATTATTTTGAATTTCAAATCTAAGCATAATTTTATTTATGCCATGACCACAAAAGCCTGCAGGACAAATTCTGGAAAATGCTGATTTTAGTCAGATTTCACAGCATTTTAACCTTAAGCCACTATTCATATTTGTTATTCATCCTATTTTTGTACCACAATTAAAAAGCTATGAACAAAGGAATTTATGTTGCTACGTTGGAGCCGCACAGCGGTAAATCCATGATCTCGCTTGGTTTGATGAGAACTCTGTTAGGAAAAACAGCAAAAGTAGGCTATTTCAGACCTATCATTAATGATGTTGAAAAAGAAAAAAGAGATAATCACATTGACACTATCCTGAGTTATTTCGATTTAAAACTTCCTTACGAAGAGGCTTTTGCATTCACCAGAAGTGAGGTCATCCAGAAGCGAAATGAAGGAAAATCGGGAGAAGTCATAGATACCATTATCCAGAAATATAAGAAGCTCGAAGAAGAGTTTGATTTTGTCCTTGTGGAAGGCAGCGATTTTTCAGGCGAAGGCAGTGTTTTCGAATTTGACGTGAATGTGGTAATCGCCAAGAACCTGAGAATTCCAGTGATCATTATCGCCAGTGGGCAAAACAAAACCTGGGAAGAACACCTTGGAAACCTGCAAATGGCTTATCATGCCTTTGATGACAAGGACGTAGACGTTATTGCGTTGGTGAGCAATAAGATCCAGGAAGAGAACCAGGATTCAGCAAAAGAATACATGCGTAATTTTCTTCCGGAGAACATCGCCGCGTTCGCCATTCCTCTGGTAGAAACTCTGGATAATCCGACTCTAAAAGAAATTGTGACTGCCCTGGAAGGAAAGATCCTCTTCGGCAAAGAATTTCTCGATAATCAAACCGGGAACTTTGGGGTGGGCGCAATGCAATTGCGCAATTACCTTACTACACTTAAAAACGAGAGCCTGGTAATTACTCCCGGTGATCGTGCCGATATTATTCTAGGTGCCCTGCAGGCTAACATATCCAGCAACTATCCGCGTATTTCCGGAATTATCCTTACCGGCGGACTTACTCCGGAACCTTCTATCCTGAAACTCATCGACGGTCTTTCTCAAATCGTGCCGATCATATCGGTACAGGACGGAACTTTTAATGTTACCAACCGAGTGGGTGCGATAAAGTCTAATATTTATGCAGATAGCATCCAGAAGATAGAGACTACCATAAGTACTTTTGAACGTTATGTTTCCTTTGATCCACTGGTAGAGCGCCTTATCAATTTTGAGCCTCACGGAATGACGCCACGTATGTTCCAGTACAGCCTTGTGAAAAGGGCCCAACAGAGCAAAAAACATATCGTACTGCCCGAAGGAGCTGATGACCGCATCCTTACCGCAGCAGCACGACTGGTTGCCATGGATCTAGTTGAGATCACTTTACTTGGGGATCCAGAGGTCATCGGGAAAAAGTTGATGAAAATGGGTCTGAATATTGATCTGGAAAAAATAAATATCATTGATCCCACTAAATCAGAGCGTTTTCAGGATTACGTAGAAACTCTTTATGAACTAAGAAAACACAAAGGAGTGAATATGGATATGGCCCGTGACTGGATGGCCGATGTATCCTACTACGGTACGATGATGATCTACAAGGGCGATGCCGACGGAATGGTATCAGGTGCAACTCACACCACTCAGCACACCATAAGGCCGGCCCTACAGTTCATCAAGACCAAACCGGGAGTTTCGGTAGTTTCTTCAGTTTTCTTCATGTGCCTTGAAGACAGGGTTTCAGTTTTTGGCGATTGTGCCATCAATCCGAATCCTACTGCAGAAGAACTGGCCGAGATCACTATTTCTTCCGCAGAAAGCTGCGTGGCCTTCGGAATTGATCCAAAAATTGCCATGCTCTCCTACTCTTCCGGAACTTCGGGAAAAGGAGCCGATGTGGACCGCGTGAGACAGGCTACAGAGATCGTCAAATCCAAACGTCCTGATCTCAAGATCGAAGGACCCATTCAATATGATGCGGCCGTTGACATCACCGTTGGAAAAAGCAAATTACCCGATTCTGAAGTTGCGGGACAGGCAAATTTGTTGATCTTCCCCGACCTAAATACCGGAAATAACACCTATAAAGCAGTACA
>JAGXII010000169.1 GCA_024635735.1 Christiangramia sp.
CCGTGACCATAGCAAAAACAACCTTCCCTCAAGATTTTAAAAATGAATAATCAGCAACCGGAATCTCCGAGACCTCAGAAAAACATCTGGAACCTCGTTCTGGGAATCGTATTTATTGGATATGGTAGCTTTCGCCTATATCAAAAACTTACGCTCTCCTCAGACGACACTTTTGGTATCGTTCTGGCCATAGGATTTATAATTTTTGGATTCTACGATCTCTATAAATACTTTAAAAGCTCTTAGTTTTTTCGCTTACCATTTAATAATAGCACTTGCCCAGGTAAATCCGCTTCCAAAGGCGGCAAGCACTACAAGATCTTCTTCCTTCACCTTACCTTCTTCCCAGGCTTCGGTTAAAGCGATTGGAATTGAGGCTGCAGTAGTGTTTCCGTAACGCTGTATATTATTGTAAACCTGATCATCGCTAAGCCTGAATTTTTTCTGAATAAACTGAGATATCCTGAGATTAGCCTGATGTGGAATAAGCATATCAATATCTTTCACTTCCAGGCCATTGGCTTCAAGCCCCTCGTTAATCACTTCTGAAAAGCGCTGAACGGCATTTTTAAACACAAACTGGCCATTCATATATGGATAATACGGGATATCATCACCCTGAGGATTCTCTTTGATAATTTCGGGAACCCAATGCATGGTACTTGGACCTTTTAATGAAAGTTCCATTGCATGTTTCCCTTCTGAATGCAGATGAGTGGAAAGTATCCCCTGGCTAACATGATCGCTCCTGGTAAGAACCGCTGCTCCTGCCCCATCGCCAAAAATCACAGAAACCGATCTCCCTCTGGTGGTAAAATCAAGACCGCCACTATGATTCTCACTACCAATCACCAGTACGTTTTTGTACATCCCGGTTTTAATGAACTGATCGGCTATGGAAAGAGCATAAACGAATCCGCTACACTGGTTACGAACATCTATTGCCGGACAGGTATCAATATCCAGCATTTCCTGTACCTGAACTCCACATCCGGGAAAATAATAATCCGGGCTCAAAGTGGCGAAAACGATGAGATCAATATCATCTTTCGAAATTCCGGCCCTTTCTATGGCTATTTTTGCAGCCTTCATTCCCATTACAGCGGTAGTGTTGCCATCTCCTTTTTTGATATGCCTACGCTCCTTAATGCCTGTTCTCTCTGTAATCCATTCGTCATTAGTATCCATGATCTTTGAAAGATCGTCGTTGGTTACTACATTCTCGGGAACATATTTTCCCAAACCGGCTATTTTAGATTGATACATAGACAATTATTGTATTTTTAAATATAATTCTTATTAAATTTAAGCAAATTGCAAAAAAACTGGCCCGCAATATACTAAACATTAACATTCTTATACTTTTCGCTTTTTATTATTTAAACTAAAACTTTTATTTATGAACCGGATTATTACTTGTCTTACCGGCATGTTGTTATTTATCTCTTTAAGCCATGCTCAGGTGAATCTGGATTACCAGAAACCACCAAAAGAAATTCTAGATTTAATTGATGTTCCCCTTGCTCCTTCCACTATAATAGACAGTGAAGGAAAATGATGATTTTTCTGTACAGAGATCAGTTTAAAAGCATTGCCGAACTGAGTGAAGAAGAAATGCGCCTTGGCGGATTAAGAATTAATCCTGTGACTAATATTAATAGCCGCGCTACTTATTTTAATGAAATCAAAGTAAAATCTATTGAGGCCGAGCAGGCTTCTGAAGTGAAAGGCCTTCCGGAAAACCCACGTCTTACCAATTTTAGCTGGTCTCCAGATGAGTCTAAGATCGCTTTTACACATACCACAAATACAGGAGTGGAATTATGGATTCTTGATGTGAAAAATGCCACAGCCCGTAAACTTACAGCCGCGACCGTAAACGCGAACATGAGAAGTACGGTAAACTGGTTTAGTGATAATTCTGCCATTCTTGTTACTATGCTTCCGGCCGACAGAAAAAAACTTATAGATACTGAAAATGCCGTTCCTGACGGACCTACGGTTTCTGTAAGTGACGGTAAGGAAGCCCAGAACAGAACCTACCAGGACCTTTTAAAAAATCCTAATGACGAATATAATTTTGAACAATTAGCGAGATCAGAATTAGTAAAGGTTAATCTTGACGGCACTACTACCAAATGGATGCCTCCTAAAATGTATAGCAACATTAGTTTTTCTCCCGATGGAAAATACGTAATGGTTACCAACATCAAAAAACCATTCTCCTATCTCGTTCCTTATTATAGGTTTCCATCTGAAACAAATGTCTATGACATTAAAGGAAATCTTGTGAGTATGATTAACGATGTGCCACTTATAGAAGACCTGCCTAAAGGTTTTATGGCTGAACGTGAAGGAAAAAGGGATTTCGAATGGCGAAATGATAAACCCTCGAGCCTTGTTTATGTAAAAGCTCTCGATGGTGGAGATCCTGAAGTGGAAGCCGAATATCGTGATGAATACTTCCAGCTGGAAGCACCTTTTAAAGGAGATGGAAAGTCTTTGTTGAAAGTGAAAAATCGAGGGAGTAATATTACATGGGGTAATAATGAAATTGCCCTGGCCAGTGATTATTGGTGGAACGACAGAAATACTAAAACCTATGTTTTTAATCCTTCTGATCCTTCAGTAGAACCGAAAATTCTTTTCGACAGAAATTACCAGGATGTTTATAGTGATCCGGGGAATTTTGTAACTCACAAAAATAAATTCGGAAGAAATGTACTTGAACTACAAGATAAAGAAGCTTATTTACTGGGATCCGGATTCAGTGAGGAAGGACAATTTCCTTTCATAGATAAAATTGACTTATCAAATGAAGAAACTGAAAGACTTTATAAATCAGAATATACCGATAAGAAGGAAACGCTCGTAGAAGCCATCGATATGGAAAAAGGAGAAATTCTGGTAAGAATTGAATCGGCGGTGGAATATCCAAACTATTATATTCGGGATATAAATTCAGCAGATAAACTTAACCAGATTACTTCTTTTGAAAATCCTTTTAAAAGTCTGGAAAACGTAAGTAAAGAGGTTATAACTTATAAAAGAGAAGATGGTCTTGAACTTAATGCTACTCTATATCTACCTGCAGGATATGATAAAGAGAATCCAAAGAAGCTACCCATGTTTATGTGGGCCTATCCAAGGGAATACAAAGACAAGAATTCGGCATCGCAAAATACATCCAATCCAAATGATTTTACCTATCCATATTACGGTTCGCCCATATATTGGGTAAACAGGGGATATGTGGTACTTGATGACGCTTCTTTTCCAATTGTGGGCGAAGGAGATGAAGAGCCAAATGACAGTTTCAGGAAGCAACTGGTGGGTAATGCGAAAGCCGCGATAGATGCCGTTGATGAAATGGGTTATATAGACAGGGATCGTGTGGCCGTTGGCGGACATAGCTACGGAGCCTTTATGACAGCCAATCTGTTATCACATTCTGATCTTTTCGCTGCCGGAATTGCAAGGAGCGGTGCTTATAACCGTACACTCACTCCGTTTGGTTTTCAAAGCGAGGAGCGCAGTTACTGGGAAGCGCCAGAAGTGTATTATAACATGTCTCCATTTATGCATGCCGATAAAATGAAAACGCCTTTATTGCTTATTCATGGGGAAGCCGATAATAATTCGGGAACCTACCCCATGCAAAGTGAGCGTTATTTCAATGCGCTTAAAGGCCTTGGAGCCACTGCCCGACTGGTGATGCTTCCAAAAGAAAGTCATGGTTACAGTGCCAAAGAGTCTGTTCTACATGTTCTTTGGGAACAGGATCAATGGCTGGAAAAATATGTAAAGAATAAAGAGGCTAATCCGGTTAAGACTCCCGAAACAGAACTTCAGAATTAAAACGTTTATGTATATCCGTTTTTAGTCATAATAGTTATCTCGTCACCCTGAATTTATTTCAGGGTCTCGATTTATAATGAGAATTCATAGTATTTTAAGATTCTGAAACAAGTTCAGAATGACACACTTTATTAAATTAGGATACTTTACGGACTATCAAAAAACTTTTAATCATTACAAAAGCACCTACACGGGGCTTTTTTTTATTATTCTTAAGCCTGGTTTAAAGAAGATCATTGGACCTGGCCAATTACTTTAAAAGAGAAAAGCGCAGTTCTTATAGTAAGAATGCGCTTTTCCAACAACCTAACCAATAAATCAACTTTTAGAGATACACCCTAAATTCATCAATACTTACTTTAGCTTTCAGGTCATGCAACAGATTATAGAGGCCAAAAAAGGTTCTGCTCATATAAAGGAAGTGTCTGCTTCCTCTATTTCCATTCATTTTTCTTAATTCCGGGTCTTTGGAATATCTTTCACTTAATTGGTTTAAATGGGCCCAGAATTTTTCATCAGTAAAATCAAAAACATCATGCTGAAAGGGAGTCGAGAACATTGTAAACATCTCATGAAACATTTCAGAAAAGAATTCCACTTCTTTTTTAGAATCTGATTCATTCAGAATTTCAAGTTCCATCAATCGCTCCCTGAAAAATTCAGGATCATTTAATTTATTTCTATCAGTTAGAGAGAAATAAGGCTCATAAAAATCTTCGGGTATTTTTTTTATACAACCAAAGTCTATTGCAATCAAATTTTCGTCTTCATCTACAAGGAAATTCCCCGGATGAGGATCGGCATGTACTTCTTTCAGGCCATGAATCTGAAACATATAAAAGTTCCAAAGTGTCTGACCAATTTTATTTGCGAGATTCTGATCTTCATTTGTCTTTGCAAAGTCACTTAAATGAACACCCTCCATCCAGTCCATAGTAATTATCTTTTCACTGGAGAGGTCTTCATAATATTCCGGAAATTTAAGATTTGGAATGTGACTGGAAGCTTGCGAGATCTTTTTACTCTGCTGCACTTCCAGGACATAATCTGTTTCTTCCATTAATTTTCCTTCCACTTCCTGAAAATACTTTTCAGAATCTTTTGAAGAAAGATTGAACATTTTAAGCGCAATGGGCTTTACCATCGCGAGATCAGAACTGATACTGTCTGCAACCCCCGGATATTGGATTTTCACAGCAAGTTTCTTCCCATCTTTTGTTGCCTTATGCACCTGACCGATGCTGGCGGCGTTCACGGATTGGGTTGCAAACGTATCATATAGATTTTCGGGATAATCCCCATTATATTTTTTAAAAGTTCTTCTTACCAGAGGTGCTGATAGCGGCGGCACACTAAACTGCGCCAAACTGAATTTTTCCACATAAGCAGCCGGCATAAGATTCTTTTCCATAGAAAGCATCTGGGCCACCTTCAACGCACTCCCCTTAAGACTTTTTAAACCATCATAAATATCACTGGCATTGTCATTATCAAGTTCATCCCGCGTCAATTCAGAATTAAATGCCCTTTTTCCGTAATATTTTAAATAATTCCCACCAATTTTCACTCCGGTTTCTACCAGCTTACTGGTTCTACCAAGTTTTCCTGTGGGGATTCTATCGATGGTTTTCATTCTTCTTTATTAAAGGCTTACGCCATTTTCTCTTTCCATAAAAATTTTCCGAAGTCCACCACCCTTTCTAGAGGAGTATTATCGAATATATCAAAGACCGTATTTACCGATTTTTCTATAGCCACATCGGTACTTTCAAATCCTGCGGAATTATCATCCATCCAGAACTTAAGCAGGAAAAGGAATTGCACCCATACACCTTCAGAAAATATCATTTCACTTTGCTCAAAGATCTTTATAGATTTATCCTTATTCCCCTCCTTTATTAAAGTCTTCGCATAACTTTTAAGCTTTCTACGAAGTGACTTAAGCTGATCGAGGTTTTTAAGTGGCTGTTCATTTTCATTCAAAGCGTACAACACATAAGACCTGTTGGCGGTCATAACCTCAAATATGGTAAAAAAGAAGGTTAGTAATTTTTCCCTGTTAGAAAAAGACTGATATTCCTTAGACTTCTCCATTACATTAAGACTATTGTCAAAGAACTTCTCCCAGATAGCCTTTCGCAATCCGTCAAAACTTCCAAAATGCTTATAAAATTCTTCTTCGGTAATTTCATGGTCCTTTGCGAACTTATAAACACTTTTTGGTGTTCTTTCATTTTCCAGCACATCATCCATATACATAGCGACAAGTTTATCACTATCAGGCTTTTTCTTCATTTTACTATTTCCAGTCGACTTTGCCATAACTAACTTTTCTGATACAAAAATACAGTTTTGTTTAATTATTATTTAATTACTTTAAACAAAAATTTGTTAAAGTTTTAGTTTTTAAATAATTCCCTGTATTAGACGTAATATTCTCGATTTAATTACAAGCTGTGTCAGTTTGTCAGCGAATCATCTATGGTACTTTTTTTGAAACCCATACAACGAATCAAAACATAAAATTGAACCTATGGCAACCGGAAAAATTAATGTATCTGTAGAAAATATTTTCCCGCTCATCAAAAAGTTTCTGTACAGTGACCACGAAATCTTTTTGAGAGAGCTTATATCTAACGCTACCGATGCGACTTTAAAACTTAAACATCTTACCCGACTTGGAGAAGCCGGCGGTGTTGACTATGGAAATCCAGTGATTGAAGTGAAGGTTGATGAAAAGAACAAAACCCTACATGTAATCGATCAGGGAATCGGGATGACCAAAGAAGAAGTTGAGAAATACATCAACGAAGTAGCTTTTTCAGGCGCTGAAGAATTCCTTAATAAATACAAAGAATCTGCTAAAGACAGTGGAATCATTGGTCATTTTGGTCTAGGTTTCTATTCTGCTTTTATGGTGGCCAATAAAGCAGAAATCATTACAAAATCTTATAAAGATGAACCCGCAGCTCACTGGGTTTGTGAAGGAACTACCGAATTTACGCTGTCTGAAGCTGACAAGAAAGAGCACGGAACTGAAATCATTCTTCATATTAATGACGATGATAAAGAATTCCTTCAGGAGAACAGAATCCAGGAATTACTTACAAAGTATAACAAGTTTATGCCTGTTCCTATCAAATTTGGAACAAAAGAAGAAACCCTTCCTCTTCCAGAGGATGCTCCTGAAGATGCAAAACCTGAAACTAAAACGGTAGACAATATTATAAACAATCCCGATCCTGCCTGGGCCAAACAGCCAACAGATCTGGAAGAAAAAGATTATAATGACTTCTATCGCGAATTGTATCCTATGCAATTTGAGGAGCCGTTATTCCATATTCACCTGAATGTTGATTATCCTTTCAATCTTACCGGAATACTTTATTTCCCGAGAATGACTCAGGATATGAATATTCAGAAAGATAAAATTCAGCTTTATCAAAATCAGGTTTTCGTAACCGATAATGTTGAAGGAATCGTTCCGGAATTCTTAACCATGCTTCGCGGAGTGATCGATTCGCCGGATATTCCACTAAACGTATCCCGTTCTTATCTTCAAACTGATGGAGCTGTAAAGAAAATATCAAGCTATATTACCCGTAAGGTAGCCGATAAACTAAAAACTCTTTTCAATAACAATCGTGAAGATTTTGAGAAGAAATGGAATGACATTAAGATTGTTATCGAATACGGAATGCTTACAGAGGATAAATTCTTCGAGAAAGCAGAGAAATTCGCGCTTTATCCAACTACAGATGGTAAGTATTACACATTTGAGGAATTAGAGGAAAAGATTAAGGATAATCAAACCGACAAAGACGACAACCTTGTAGTACTGTATGCGTCTAATGAGAATGAACAGCACAGTTATATTGAAGCTGCCAGGGAAAAAGGTTATACAGTATTGATCCTGGATTCTCCAATTGTTTCTCACCTGCTTCAGAAACTGGAAAGCTCTAAAGAAAAGATCTCTTTTGTAAGAGTAGACTCAGATCATGTGGATAATCTTATCAAGACAGAAGAAGAAAAGATTTCTAAACTTTCAGAGGAAGAAAAAGAAAAGTTGAAAAGCGATTTTGAAAAAGTGATTCCGGCAGAGAAATATACCATACAGCTGGAAGCTATGGACAGCGATGCCGCTCCTCTTATCATTACCCAGCCCGAGTTTATGCGAAGAATGAAAGAAATGCAGCAAACCGGTGGTGGCGGAATGTTTGGAATGGGAAATATGCCAGAAATGTACAATCTCGTGGTAAATACCAACCATGAACTGATAGGTAAAATTCTCAATACCAAAACCGAAAAGAAACAGCAACGTCTTATCAAGCAATCGCTGGATCTTGCAAGACTTTCTCAAAATCTATTAAAAGGTGAAGAACTTACAAACTTCATTAAACGTAGTTTTGAAATGGTAAAATAAAAAACCTTTTATAAGGATTTTTAAAACCCGCTTCCTGGCTTCAGGCAGCGGGTTTTTATTTAGGGAAACTTTGATTTTGTACTTTTAAAAAAATATTGAAATGAAAAAGTGCCTCTTACTCCTCTCCTGTCTCCTTATTTTTGGTTGTAATGATCTTAAGAAAACTAAAAGAATCCCTGTAGAACCCGATAATGGAATTGGCAATGGAGCCACTCCTCCTAAGGTTTTATCATTTTTAGAAAATATTGAAGAGGCACATAATAAACCCGCCTTTATGAACCATAAGGCCATTAGGTTTAACATCACACTGATATTTGGAGATACCGAACGACTTAATGGAAAGGTAAGTATGACTGTGAATTCCGGCAAAGTACGACTGGACAAGTCTGACGGCACACGTATAGTCTACAATGGCAAGAGTGTTTACATAAGTCCTGAATACGCCAATATGCAAGGTGCCAGATTTGATATTTTTACCTGGCAATATTTCTTTGCCTTGCCATTTAAACTTACAGATTCGGGGACCGTTTGGGAAACTCAGCAACCTCGTGAATTGAAGGGGAAGCAATATGAAACAGCCCGGCTAAGTTTCGAGGCAAATACAGGAGATTCTCCAGATGACTGGTATATTATTTATAAAGATCCCGAGACAAATCGCTTGAAATCAGCAGCATATATAGTAACATTCAGCACTGAGCCAGCAAAAGCTGAAGAGAATCCGCACGCCATAATTTATTCAGATTATGAGATGATAGAAAACGCGGCGATCTCCACTCACTGGGAATTTTATAACTGGAGTAAAAAAGAAGGATTGGGAAAAAAATTGGGAGAAGCTGAAATTTCAGATATCAGCTTTTTTGATCCTGCTGAAGATTATTTTAGCAAACCTGAGAATGCAACCCTGGTTACAAAATAATTAAACTTCTTTGGGAAGGCTTTTAACTACCAGGTTACGATAAACTATCTGGTAGAATTGTTCTACATCGTAGGGTTTAACAATAATATCATTCATTCCGGCAGCCTGAATCTCCTCCCGAATCTCATCTACCTCTACTGCAGTAAGTGCTACCACAGGAATTTCGGTATTAAATTTTCTAATTTCTTTACATGCCTCAAGTCCTGAAATGCCTGGCATATTAACATCCATCAAAACAAGATCGAAATCTCCCTGACGAACTTTTTCAATTGCCTCTAGTCCTTCTTTTGCTACTTCGCAATTAAAATTCTTTTTCTCAAGAATCCTTTTGGTGACAATCTGGTTAATACGATTATCATCCACAATTAAAATATTTTTAGGTGTAGAATTTTCTTCTACCAGCAATTCAGAAACATCCACTGTCTCCGACTTTTTAGAAGTGTCCTGTTTGAATTTAATTATAAAACTAAATGTTGACCCCTCACCTTCCTTGCTTTCCAGTTGAATCTTTGAACCAAATAATCGCAATAACTTCTTCACAATTGGCAATCCGAGACCGGTTCCCTGGTAATTATAATTAGAAGAATTTAACTGGGAAAATTCCTCAAATATTACCTTCTTCTTACTTTCCGGAATTCCAGGACCGTCATCTCTTACTTCAAAATAAATAGTAGAGACCTCATCTTTAAATTCGCGCTGCTTTGCGATAATATAGATATTACCTCTTTCAGTAAATTTCATCGCATTCCCGACAAGATTCATAAGTACCTGAGATAGTCTTACAGGATCTCCAATGAGGTTTGGTGGAATTGATTCATCAATATCTAAATGAATGTCATTCTTATTTTGAATTCGGGTAAACTCAAAACTGTTTACAATGCTATTCATTAAATCATTAAGACTAAAGGAAACATTTTCCAGTTTAACCCTTTCAGATTCCATCTTATTCATTTGAAGCACATCATTAATAAGTGCCAGTAAATAATCTGCGGAAAATTTCAGGGATCTCAGGTCGGTTTTATGCTTTGCAAGACTTTTATCTTCCAGAAGTAAGGAAGTAAGTCCAACTACTCCGTATAAAGGAGTCCTTATTTCATGACTCACAGTGCTGAAAAATCTTGTTTTTAAAAGCGAAAGTCTCTCGGCTTCTTCCTTGGCTTCCTTGAACTGTAGATTTTTATGCTTCAGTTCATGTATAAGTTTCTTACGATCCCTGTTTATTTTATTCAGCATGAATAAGATGAACATAAGCACTAAAGAAGAAATCACCATAACGATCACTTTCTCCTTAGATTTCGCAATAATCTGGTCCTGATATTTCTTTTCTTTATTTGCTATCTCCAGGTTTCTCCGGAATTCATTCAGATTAAATCGCGCATTAGCGATTTCTCTCTGTTTCAATTTTTCCCTTTCGAATAACTGTGAATTATAAGCGTTATATTTTTCCAGCGCTGCATATGCATTTTCAAAGTCGCCTTCTTCTTTAAGCATATGAGCATATTCAATATATGCTTCAGCAGCAGGTATTATAAGGCTATCAGCTTCGGCAAGTTTTATGGAAGTCTTAAAATAATACCTGGCAGTATCGTATTCATTTTTATGAGTATAATATCTTCCATGTAACATATATAATTGAGAATACAGGTAGTTACTGTCTTTACCGTCCCAATTATTAGAAGCCTTCAGGCTGTCAATAATTTTCATCGACTCCTTTAGATAAGGGTAGGCTTTATCATATTTTCCATTATCAAGATAGGTCCAGCCAATATTTGCTTTGGGAACAAAGATCTGTTCCGGATCTTTTAATTTTGTTGCAAGTGCTATAGCACTGTTATAATAATCTATACCCTTTTGAATAGTTTGTGGAATTTCAGAATAGATATTCCCAAGATTATTATAGCTGTACATGAGAATTGTATCATTACTGCACCTTTGGGCATATTCCAGTCCTAATGTATAATTTTTCCTTGCTCTGGTTGAATCTTTTAAATCAATATATACATGGCCCAATCCGTTATAAGCTCTGGCAATATGAAATTCCTCACCGGCCTCTTTTGATAGATTTATAAGCAAATGAGAATATTCAATGGCCTGCTCATAGTTATACTTTTGAATATTATATTGGATAGTATCTATAAGTGTGTTCAGACTATCTTTGGAAACAACAGAATTATTCTGTGAAATGGCAGAATTCCATAGACAAAAGAACAGACTTAGTAAAAAAAAGTAATTTTTTTTCAAAGACAGCAATTGGTTAGTATTAGATTTAGGTGTGGGAAAGTTACTCTATTTAAAGTAATTACACAAGGTTTTGATCCATTACGAACTATTACTTTAACATTTAGGGAGGTATTGAAATTATAGTATATTGGATAAAAATTTCTCCTTTAAATGATTTACCCCTGGCATTTATACCTAATGGCTTTTATCTATTTTTTCGCAGGTCTCTTTCACTTTATAAAACCTGAAATCTATCTTAGAATTATGCCAAGATATCTCCCAAATCACTCATTATTAGTAGCCTTAAGTGGTTTAGCCGAAATTATTCTTGGGGTTGGATTATGTTTTCCAAAAACTAAAAACCTGGCTATCTATGGGGTTATCTTAATGCTGATTATTTTTCTTTTAGTTCACTTTTATATGCTTTCTTCTGAAAAAGCAGGAGCCGGATTACCTCAGTGGATCCTCATTATAAGAATTCCCTTACAATTTGGTTTAATGTACTGGGCATGGTTTTATTTACGCTATTAAAATGAATAGAAATATTATAAAACTACCTGATGCCGAATTGGAATATTATCCACAATTCTATTCTGCTCAAAAAAGTGAGGCTATGCTTAAATACCTTCTTAGTCTTAGAGAATGGAAACAAGAAGAAATTAAGCTTTTTGGAAGAAAGCTAATGCAGCCACGGCTTACCGCCTTATTCGGAAACACGGGAAAAACCTATACCTACTCAGGACTTGAAATGAATCCTTCTCCTTTTACTCTGGAGCTGGACCAATTGAGGAAAAACTGCGAGAAAGTTGCTAATATTAATTTTAATACCTGTCTTGCCAATTTATACCGGAATGGCAGTGACAGCATAGGGTGGCATTCAGATAACGAAAAGGAATTAGGTGAAAATCCGGTAATAGCTTCTCTTAGTTTTGGCGCAGAAAGAATATTTCATTTAAAACATAAAAAAAATACAACGCTTAAGCACAAAATTTATCTTGAAAGTGGAAGTTTGCTATTAATGAAGGGGGATACCCAGCATTTCTGGAAACACCAGCTGCCAAAAACAAAAAAGAAGGTGGAGCCCAGAGTGAACCTCACCTTCCGTAAGATTTATTAAGAATAGATATCATTAAGAACTTCAGCCAGGCGAAGACCTCCTTTTTGAAGTTGTTTCAATACCGTTGGCATATGTTCATACATATATTTATATCCCAGTTTATCACCATTATTAACCCCGGCGTATAAATCCTCGACCATTTCACGAGATTCGTAAACCCAGTCCAGCAGACTGCCACTCTGGATTGATTTTATCTGTGCTTTTGAAAGTTCCCGGGTATTTTCTGCAAGTTCGGTATAGCTCATTTGGTAAAAGTCTATCATTTCACTATCCCAAACCCTGTGAAGGTTAGAACCTTGGTTGAACCATCTAACCTGGATGTCATTCCCGCCTTTATCTGAAGCATGACCCACATGAAATGGCTGATGAAGATCTCCCATAAAATGCACAAGCATCTTTAAATGAAACTCCTTTTGATCGCGACTGGTATTTTTATCTTTAAGAACCTCAACACATTTTCTAATCGCCTGCACAAGATCACCGTCTTCACTCGCAAGAGCTTCATCATATTTTTCCTGATCGGGAGCCATGTTTACATAATGCCATGGTCCATATTCACGATAATCGGGATCGCTTTTAATATCATCGGCATAATTCGCTACAAAGGCGAGACCGTGACCATTTAAAATTTTTTCTATAGCCTTTTTAGCTTTTTTGGTTAGGTGAGTTTCAGCAATTTCAGCAGTTGCTCTATGTCCTGTTTTTCCCCAGTCTTCATCTGCAGCATGAGAAACCAGGCTACCAAATACAAATATCAGGGCAAAAAATATTTTTTTCATTTTCTTTGTTTTGCGCAAAGATAATCAAGTCAGAAAAAAATAGTGTTAAGAAATAAATAGTTTTAAATTTAATATGCTATATTTATAATATCAATTTAATATCACTAATTATTTCAATCATGTCACAGGAAAAATCACTCAAGCCTTCGAATGGCTATTTAATGCTGTTCTTATTTCTTATTCTTTTCTTAGGTAGCATTGCTCTTATTGCCACCACCGGAAATCCGTTGTGGGGTATCGCTTTCATTATTTCGATTTTCATACTTCCGGGTTTAATTCTTGTAAACCCTAATGAGTCAAGGGTACTTTTGTTATTTGGAGATTATAAAGGAACCGCAAAGGATAACGGACTGTTCTGGGTAAATCCATTTTATACCAAAAAGAAGATTTCGCTAAGAGCCAGGAATTTTGACAGTGAAAGATTAAAGGTTAACGATAAGCTGGGAAACCCAGTGATGATAAGCACTATTCTGGTATGGCGGGTACGCGACACTTATAAGGCTTCTTTTGATGTGGATATTTTTGAAAATTTTGTGGTAGTACAAACCGATGCAGCGGTTAGAAAATTAGCCAGCATGTATCCTTATGATAATTTTGCAGATGAAGGCCTGGATGAAGAAATCACCTTACGCTCCAGTATGAATGAAGTGAGTGATGCCTTAGAAAAAGAACTGGAAGAACGTTTGGAAATAGCAGGGATTGAAGTATTGGAGGCCCGTATAGGATATCTGGCCTATGCTAATGAAATTGCCAGCGCCATGTTAAAAAGACAACAGGCAACCGCGATCGTGGCCGCGAGACATAAAATTGTTGAAGGTGCTGTTAGTATGGTTGAAATGGCGCTTAATGAACTCAGCCATAAAAAAATCGTGGAGCTGGACGATGAAAGACGGGCTGCTATGGTTTCTAACCTAATGGTGGTATTATGTGGCGACAAAGACGCTACTCCGGTAGTGAATGCGGGGACCTTAAATCAATAAAATGAGAGTTTTCATTGAAGAGCAACGTTTTCGACAATGGTGGGTATTTGGTATCCTGGGCCTGCTATTCACTGGAATGTTTTTAGCCTTCCTCACCAATTATTCTGATATGGAAAAGAATATTGCTCTTCTAATAGGCTTATTCATTATTAGCCTAATTATTTTCTTATTTCTAATTCTCAGGCTCCACACCAGAATAGACAATTCTGGAATTACAACCTGGTTTAGCCCGCTGCCGATATCTAAAAGACATTTTCCCTGGAGTAGCATTGAGAAATATTACATTCGCCAATACTCGGCAATTGCGGAATATGGCGGTTGGGGTTTACGTATCTTAAAAAAGAACAAGGCTTATAATGTGGCTGGAAAAGATGGCATTCAGATTGTTACAAAGAATGGAATGCATTTTTTGATAGGCACTCAAAAGGCTATGGATGCCACAAATGTGATTAATTATTATAAAAATAAAGCGGAAAGAGAATGAGGAAAACGATCTTAATATTATCAATATTTTTTATAGTGATTCATATTGGCCGGGCTAAGGAAAGCACCTATACAGAAACCGATGTGAATATCAATAAATATACAGATGGTACTCTTACCACTCCCACTGCGAATAAATCTGATAATCTCATAATTTTTATTCAGGGTTCAGGGCCGGTAGACAGAGATGGTAACCAGCCTATGATGAAAAATGACGCAATGAAGAAGTTAGCCCGGCAGCTTGCCGAAAATGGAATCGCATCCTTCCGGTATGACAAAAGGATTTTTAAGATGCAGGAACTTCATATAAAGGAAAAAGACTTAAGGTTCGGGGATTTTGTTCAGGATGCTAAAGATATTATCGCCTATTTTAAGGAAAAAGGCCAGTTTAAAAATATTATTGTCGCAGGGCATGACGAAGGTTCTCTAATTGGAATGCTTGCAGCCAGAGGAAATGCAGACGCTTTTATTTCTCTTGCCGGAGCGGGTGAACCTATAGATAACATCATTGTGCAACAGATCAATAAACAGGCTCCTCCGCTTGCCGAAAATGCCCGGAAAGCTTTTGATGAAATGAAAGAAAATGGAAGAACATCAAGTTACAATCCAATGCTTGAATCCATTTTCAGGCCGGAGATTCAGGCCTATATGCTTAGCTGGATGAATCATAATCCTTCCGAAGAAATAGCACTACTGGAGATCCCGGTATTGATTATTGGCGGGACGGCAGATATTCAGGTGGAAGAAAAAGAAGCTGAAATTTTAAAAAGTTCCGCTAAAAATGCTCAGTTATCCTTAATAGATAATATGAACCATATTTTCAGAAAAATAGAAAGCCGTGACCAGCTGGTCAATACAAAGTCATATAATGAACCTAATCAGCCATTACATCCGGAAATAGTACCGGTAATAACTGAATTTATAAAAGAGCTTGAGTAAAAATGAGTAAAAAGAAAGCATTCGCATTAAGAGTTGACGAAGATATGCTAAAGGCGATCGAGAAATGGGCTGCTGATGAATTCAGAAGTACCAATGGACAGATCGAGTGGATGCTTAGCAGAAGTTTAAAAGATGCAAAACGACATCCAAAATCTAAAAAAGAAGACGAATAATGTTTAAAATAATTTTTTCTGATATTGACGGCACTCTGCTAAATGCCGATCGCGTACTTTCAGAATATACCATTGAAACAATCAAAAAACTGGATAGAAAAGTTCCTTTTATACTTATTTCCTCAAGAATGCCGGCAGCAATGAGGCATCTTCAAAAAATGGCAGATATTGCCGACCTTCCACTTATTAGTTATAACGGTGGACTCATCATTGTTGATGGTAAAACAATCAGTTCCACCGAAATTACAATGAATATCCTGGAGGCACTCCATAATTTCAACTCCTCTCTAGACGTGCACCTAAGTCTTTATCATAAAGATGAGTGGTATGTGCCGCGTCATGATTTCTGGGCTCAGAGAGAAATCAATAATACCAAGGTAAATCCCGAACTTAAGTCTAACCGGGAAGTTATAGAAAAATGGACCAGCGAAAATAAAGGAGCTCATAAAATCATGGCCATGGGAGAAGAGGAAAAAATAGATAAGATCATAGATTTCCTTGAAGAAAATTTTCCTGACGAACTTCATCTTTACCGCTCTAAACCCACCTATGTGGAAATCGCGCCGGGAAGCATCTCCAAACTCACTGCGATAAAACATTTACTGGATAATCATTATCGATTCCCTCTTCCACAAAGTATGGCCTTTGGAGATAATTATAATGATATTGAAATGATTAAGGGCGTTGGAATGGGGATCGCTGTAAGCAATGCTAAGCCAGAAGTTCTTGAGGTTGCGCATATGGTCACTTCTCATGGAAAAGAAGATGGCGTAGCCAAAAGTATTACCGAAATTTTAAAATTATAAGCATTCCAGTCGTTTCGGCATAATTGAATAAAAATTGTATTTTGCCGTCCAACCCAGTCAGAATTTTTTATGGAAAATACCCCTGTTTTCACCAATGACGCCATAGTCTTTGGATTACTCATGATCGCCCTTGGCTTTGTCTTTTATACTTCATCGCAAAAGGAAGGCTTCTGGAAAAAATTCTATTCTGTTGTTCCCGCATTATTAATGTGTTATTTGATCCCGGCAATTTTAAATTCCCTGGGATTAATAGATGACCAGACCTCACAGCTATATTTCGTCGCGAGCAGATTTTTACTTCCTGCCGCCCTTGTCTTAATGACCCTGAGTATAGACTTAAAAGCAATTTTCAATCTTGGACCCAAGGCCCTTATTATGTTTTTTGCCGGCACCCTGGGAATCATTTTAGGAGGCCCTTTGGCGATTCTCATAGTTTCTGCTGTTTATCCTGATGCCGTGGGAGGTGTTGGCCCTGATGCTATCTGGAGAGGGCTGTCAACCATTGCGGGAAGCTGGATTGGCGGTGGAGCCAACCAGGCTGCAATGCTGGAAATCTATGAATATAATCCTGATCTTTATGGAGGGATGGTTTTGGTAGATATTGTGGTTGCTAATATCTGGATGGCTATTTTATTAATGGGAATAGGAAAAAACAACTCTATAGACCGATGGCTAAAAGCCGATAATTCGGCTATCGAAGAGTTAAAGGTAAGAGTTAGTAATTATGCTGAAAGTGTCACCCGTATCCCAAAGCTGTCTGATTTTATGATCCTGCTTTCTCTTGCTTTTGGAGCGGTTGGGATTGCTCATTGGGGAGCCGATGGAATATCTGAATTTCTATCAGCTAATTTTGATGTTTTCAATGATAGTAAGAGCGCCTTGTCGTCATTTTCATCACAATTCTTCTGGATGATCACCATTGCAACGGCCATAGGTATTATCCTGTCATTTACGAAGTTTAAATCATACGAAGGAGCTGGCGCCAGTAAAATTGGTAGTGTGTTCATTTATATACTGGTAGCCACTATAGGTATGAAAATGGATTTAACCATGATCCTGGATCAGCCATCTCTTATTTTTATAGGTCTCATCTGGATCCTTATCCATGTATGTGTCCTTCTTATTGTAGCGAAATTAATCAATGCCCCTTATTTCTTTTTAGCCGTGGGAAGCCAGGCTAATATTGGCGGAGCTGCTTCTGCACCTGTGGTCGCAGCAGCATTTCATCCCTCTCTGGCAACGGTTGGCGTACTCCTTGCAGTGTTTGGGTACGTAGTGGGAACCTATGGTGCCATACTTTGTACAATTTTAATGCAAATAGCTGCCGCCGGTTAGTTTAAAACGGAAAATTATAAGATATTTGCGCTCCTAAAATCTGAATTCAAAAATGAAAAAATTAGCTCTTCTTTTAGCCATTCTAATAGGTGTAACCGCCTGTTCAGAAAAAGAAAGCAATCTTATTGTTAGTGGCAAGGTGAAAGGCCTTAAAAAAGGCACCCTTTATTTACAAAAAATTGAAGACACCATGATGGTTAATGTAGATTCTATGGTCGTGGATGGTGACCCTGAATTTACTCTGGAGACTTATCTTAAAAGTCCGCAGATTATGTATTTGTTTTTAGACAAGGTAGATAATAGCCAATACGACGATCGTATTGAATTCTTTGCAGATAAAGGTCAGATCACCATTAATACCAGCCTTGAAAAATTTGAAACTGCTGCTACTATTCAGGGATCTGCAAACCAGGAAAAATTGATGGAGTACCGCAAAATGATGAAAAGGTTCAATGATCAAAACCTTGACCTTATAAAAGAGAATTTCGAAGCAGAGAAAGATCAGGACGAAGAAAAACTCATGGAGATTAATAAAAAGTATGATAATCTTCTTAGGAGAAGATACCTCTACACAGTTAATTTCGCCATTAACAACAAGGACCTGGAAATAGCTCCTTACCTGGCTCTTTCAGAGGTCTTTGATGCCAACATAAAATACCTGGATACCATTTACGCCTCTCTTAATCCTAAGGTTAAAAAATCACTCTATGGTGAGAAATTAAAGGATTTTTTAAAAGAAAGACGTAAAGAGCAAAAGCAGGAAGAAAACGTTATTGAACAAGCACAGGAGGAAAAACAGGAAGCTGAGATTCAATAATAAAAAACCTCTCAAAAAAGAGGTTTTCATTAAGAGCCGATGGAGGGACTCCCTTCGACTTTGCTCAGGACGGGCTTCTCGTCCCAGAATAAATAGAATAAAAAAACCTCTCAAAAGAGAGGTTTTCGTTAAGAGCCGATGGAGGGACTCGAACCCACGACCTGCTGATTACAAATCAGCTGCTCTAGCCAGCTGAGCTACATCGGCAACTTATTATAGAGCATTAACTTTTTCTATCAAAGCATTTGCTTTTGTTTGAAGCTCTGCCTGAATCTCGTTAAAATGCTTTTTCTTGTTCTCAATATCACGACGGTTGATCTTGGTAATCAATTCATCATAATTCTGGATGGCTTCATCCACGATCGCTTCAGATTTAGCAGGATCTTCTTTTGGATTCGCCATTTGATGTATATATGCTGTATCGATGATATCACCCATTACATTATTTACATCTTTCTTCAATATTCTTTTACTAGCCATTACCTATAAATTTCGGCTGCGAATTTAAGCTATTTTTTCTTACGAAAATAAATTTCATGAAAATTTAGCGCTGATTTTTTTTCAGAACGGTTAAAGCCTCGGGCATATGCCTGTCAGCATTCATACTATTAAATTTATGAAGTAATTCCCCTTCTTTACTAAAAACGAAGGTTTCTCTTCCCGGTAGTAATCCCAACAAATTGGGCTTTACGTCAAATGCTTCTCTTGCCTTCTTATTATTATCAGAAAGCAGCACATATGGCAGCTTGTATTTGTCACTGAATTTGGTATGTGATTCTTCAGAATCTGTACTTATCCCTATAACCTCAGCTCCCAGATCCTGGAAGTCCTGATAACTATCCCTGAAACTACAGGCTTCTTTAGTACATCCCGGAGTAAAATCTTTAGGATAGAAATAAACCACAAGAGCTTTTTTACCTATAAGATCACTAAAACTGAAATTTTCACCATGCTGGTCCTTAAGTTTTATATCGGGTACCCTTTCTCCTACTTTCATTTATTCTCCCTTGTAGCTTACAAAATTCCTGGGCGTCTCATAAAGAGTTACCTCCAGATCATGATCCTCCAGGATTTCCGGTCTTAATTTTTTCCATATTACTACCGCGATATTTTCAGCAGTAGGATTTAGATCCTGGAATTCCGCAACTTCAATATTTAAATTTTTATGATCAAAAGACTCTTCCACCTCATGATAAATTAACTCCTTAAGAATTTTGAGATCCATTACAAAACCAGTTTCTGGATTAGGCTCACCGGTAACCGATACGATCAGCTCATAATTATGCCCATGGTAATTAGGATTGCTGCATTTACCAAAAACCTCGAGGTTACGCTCATCGTCCCAATCCTTTCGGAAAAGACGGTGCGCAGCATTAAAATGAGCTTTTCTGTGTACGGTTATTCTCATGACTGAATGTGTGAGTAATATTTATCAAAAATGATCTTAAACCATTCAGTATATATATCAGGGTTTTCCTGCATATCCTTCTGAATATCCTCAAGAGACATCCATTTCCAGGCGGCCACCTCATCAGGATTCAAATCTGGCTGGCCTTCAAAATTTCCTACCAGAATATGATCGAATTCATGTTCCGTAAGGCCATTGTCGAAAGGAGCTTTATAAATAAAGGAAATTGTATCCTTTAAATCAGTTTTAAAGCCCATTTCTTCTTTAAGCCGGCGTTTACCTGCTTCAATATTAGTTTCTCCTTCCCGCTGATGACTACAGCATGTATTGGTCCATAATCCGGGAGAATGGTATTTTGAATGAGCTCTTTGCTGGATCATAAGCTCATTTTTGCCGTTAAAAACAAAAACTGAAAATGCCCGATGAAGTAAGGCCTTTTCATGAGCTTCAATCTTCTCCATCAATCCAATCTGCTCATCTTTCTCATTTACCAGTATTACTTTTTCTTTTGCCATTTTTTTATTTGAAATTCAAATGTACAAAAACGGGGATTTTTATCACAAAGAAGCTGATTAAGCAATTCCTAAAGTTTTAGCGCTCCGGTATAAACCTCACAATTTATGGAAAGTATAAATTCTGACCTGCGAT
This sequence comes from Christiangramia sp., assembly GCA_024635735.1. Taxonomy (GTDB): domain Bacteria; phylum Bacteroidota; class Bacteroidia; order Flavobacteriales; family Flavobacteriaceae; genus Christiangramia. Next base: position 20,903 of record JAGXII010000169.1, read on the forward strand.
TTTTCTCATGTTCTGCTTCAGAACAGGGCACACCATTTCTGCAATTGTTAACGAGCTCTGTTTCTCCATAGCCTCTGCCAGAAATCCTGGCCGGTTCTACTCCTTTACTCACCAGGTAATCTTTGGTAGCCTTTACCCTTTCTTCTGAAAGATGCATATTATATTTATCATCGGCACGGCTGTCTGTATGCGACCTGATATCAATCAAAAGTGCCGGGTATTCAAGCATATATTCAACAATATAATCCAGTTCTTCAATAGCTGCCGGTTTAATTTCGGCCTTATCAAGATCAAAAACTATTGGATCAAGTTTTAGCATTTTACCCAGGTCATCCCCTACCCTTGCCGCAAATATCTTATCCCCGAATTCGTTCTGGAATAGAATGATATTTTCTCTTCTTTTTACTTCGGCAGCATAAAAACTCCAGTTAAAGAAAGCCCTGATAGCAGCAATATTGGCTGGTCCTTCTCCTGAAAAATCATGAGATGCCTGATACATAACAAGTCCGTTTCTAGGATCTCCAAAACCATGTCCATAAACTATAACACAGGCCGGGCCATGCGAAAGTCCAGGCACATCTGGCGCGGTCGCATCTACAATGATCTGTTTAACTTCCGGTCTCCATACATTCGCTTTTTTTGGATAAAAAATTCGTTCCGAGCCATTGATCAATGCGGCATCGCTCTTCCCTAAATACTGAGAAACAGGATCTGAAGCTAACCTGTGTTCGTAAGGAGGAGTTGCATACCTGTGCCGATAAAAGGGAATCAACCCGGTAGTTCTGGCACCGGCAGCACCCGCCGAAAGAAAGTTTAGCTGAATTATCTCAGCATTCTTTGCCTCGGACGCCGGGCCATATAAATTCTCCATTTCACTACCAGCATGACATCCTGCCCAAATCGCTCCCTTAAATTTTCGATTCCAGAAATAAAGATTTTTATGGGTTTCAAATTTTGGTTCAGCATGAGGCATGATGAAAATATCATCGCAAATTCCCAGTTCAGACGGGTTTTTCCAGTTTTCAGATTTATTCCCCCCATGGGCAGAAGGCGGAATACCGGCGGCTTTAAAATAATAAAGCGCGATACTTCCGTTTTGTTTATCCAGAGTCCATTTAGGGGCCACTGAAAGTTCGGTGTAAACAGGGAGTTTTTGATCAATTTCAAGATAAGTTCCCACC
>JAGXII010000170.1 GCA_024635735.1 Christiangramia sp.
GAAAATTTAAGGGGCGCAAACCTGGTTCACTGCAGACGGACCATCAATTACTCCAGAGACATCCCCTCATTGTACAAAAATTGAAAAAGTTATGGACAAGAGGTCTATGCTAGTTGAAAAGAAATAAATGGATTTTAAGATATTAGATAATTTTTAACAAATAACAGGTAAAAAGGAGATTTGAAAAAGATATATTTATCATATTAATATAATTTTACTAATGATGAGACATGCTATTTCCTATGTAAGTACTGCCAATCCAAATCTTAATGAAGAAGATATTGCAAACCTATTTAAACAAGTAAATGAGTTTAATAGTCATCATAACATAACAGGTGTTCTTCTTTATACAGAAACTAATTTTTTTCAATTGATAGAGGGTGAGGAAGATGAGATTAAGAGTCTTTATTCTCGCATTGAAAAAGATTCACACCATAATAATATTATCAAGTTTGTTGATAAACCCGTTGTCAATCCTGCATTTGATGGTTATATAAGTAGGGTTGTTACTGACACCTCCAAACTAAATCGTGCGAATTTGAAGGAGTATCTACACCATATTGATGTTTTAGGCCCAGCTTCACGGAAAGCGGTTGGGAGAGTAGTTGAATCCATAGCAGGTGACTAAATCATCATAACTACCTGTAGATTAGAGGCAGGATTGATGATATATTTGATGCATTGTAATTGATTTAAACAATACATTTGTAGGGTAATTGGTGTGGTGGTGTAATCATCCATTGGATTATTTGACATGGCCCCTGGTGATTCGGGCCCTTTACCTTCTTGCCATCAGCCTTTTTGGTTGAATTATTACCGTTACCACTAAATATATTATAGTGATTAACCCTGATAAATTATTTTCTAATTGGTAAGAGATAATGCTCTCAATCTATAAATAGTAATATTTATGTTATGGTAATATATCCAACACCAGATGGCATGTTTAGGCACCATGTTTTTTAGGTGAGGGTTGGATAACCGATATGGGTCTCTTGCTAGAATTTCTCAAATACCCCAAGACCAAACAAAGCAAAGTCATATTTTACAGGATCAATTGGATCGAACTTGCGAAGATTTTTATCAAACTCCGCAAGAGCTTTGGCATCATTCGCCTTTCTTTTTAGAAGCTTTAGCTTTCTTGCAACATTTCCTGAATGCACGTCAAGAGGGCAGGAGAGCTGGGCGGGAGATAGTTTATCCCAGATTCCAAAATCTACTCCAGAATCGTCATTTCTAATCATCCAGCGCAGGAACATATTGATTCTTTTAGCAGCAGAATTCTTCAATGGATCGCTTACATGTTTTTCGGTTCTCCGTTGATGTGGCAGTTCAAAAAATACCTTTTTAAAATTGTGAATAGCCGGCTGAAGAGAATCTATTAAAGCATAACGGTTAAAAATATTTTCCAGTCCTCCATGCTTCAGATAAATGTTTTGAAGAGCGTAAATAAAGTATTTTAAATCTTCCGAATTAAAAGTACGGTGAACAAAGGCATCAAAGCGGTCCAGATCCTGTTCTTCATGATTAATTATGAAATCATATGGACTCATATCCATAAGTTCCATTAGCTTTCGTGAATTATTAAGGATACTTTTCCTGTTTCCCCAGGCAATAGTGGCTGTTAAAAAACCTGCAATTTCAATATCTTCTTTTTTTGAAAATAAGTGAGGGATTTGAATAGGATCAGATTTTATAAATTCCGGATTGTTATATTCAAGAACTTTGAAATCGAGAAAAGATTTTAATGCTGCTTTTTTCAAAAAATGTTTTTTTTAAACGATGGCTCCGTCTACCATGGTAAGTTTCCTGTCGGCCATATCAGCCAGTTCTTCATTGTGTGTTACAATCACGAAGGTCTGGTTGAATTCATCCCTTAACCTGAAAAATAATTTATGAAGATTTTCTGCTGATTCACTATCAAGATTTCCGGAAGGTTCATCAGCAAAAATAACAGCGGGATTATTAATGAGACTTCTGGCAACGGCGATTCGTTGCTGTTCACCACCACTCAATTCTCCAGGTTTATGTGAGGCTCTGTTTTCCAGCCCAAGAAAACCAAGAAGTTTCATGGCTCTCTGTTCCGCCTCTTTCTTTGGTGTTTTCTGAATGAAGGCAGGAATACATACATTTTCAAGAGCAGTGAATTCTGGCAGTAATTGATGAAACTGAAATATAAACCCAATGTTTCTGTTTCTGAAGCGGGAAAGCTCCTTTGACGAAAGGCTGTAAATGTCGGTTTCGTTAATATTAAGCTGGGTATCGTTATTCCGCGAAGGACGGTCCAGAGTGCCCAATATCTGTAATAAAGTAGTTTTACCGGCTCCTGAAGCTCCCACAATAGAAACAATTTCACTCTTTTGAATGTGAAGGTTCACCGATTTGAGTACATGAAGATCTCCGTAGTACTTATGTATGTTTTTAGCAACGATCATGGTAAAAAAATAAGAGCCTCGAAAATAGCCAAATTACGCGCAATCCCCAAGATTAACTGTTGAATAAGTTTCTAAGGTGATTATAATCTATATAATAAACGATCCTTAGACTTAAGTTATGTCTTGAAGGCCTGTCAAAAAGATTTTGTAAACTTTCCTGATAATCCAGTTTACTGAGGCTATCCTGATTGAAAATAGAATTCCTGTATAATAAAACAGCCTCACTTCCCGGGGCAAATCTCCATCGATAGCTCAAATCCAGATTCCAGATATTAAAATTGGCGTCTGGATCATTACTTTCATTAACATCATAGTTAGTACTGGTTAAAGATCCGTCGTCCCGCAGTTTAGTAAAACTATCGTTTTTGAAATCGGCCACCGACCAGAAATTTCTGAAACTTAGATTTATGGCTTGTTTATTATTGAAATTATAGTCGGCCTGGATAGAATTTTCAATACTTTTTAAATCGCGATTTCCAAAAATTACCTCCTGTGGGAGTTTTTCAACAAAACTTGAACGGTTAGAATCTTCCCTGTATCTAAATTCATAGATCATATTGAATTTCTTGTTGATCCTAAATCTGGGTTCAACCTTTAATTGAAGCTTGTTACGACTGGATTTGTGATAGTCTTCGTAACTCGCTCTTAAATCATATGCGAAGCGCTTTCTGTAATCTGAAGACACCCAGCCTTCAATCTCACCGCTGGGCTGATAAGTCACATATCGGTTTTCTGCCCTGGTTTCGAAAAAATCTCTGAATTTGGAATTGACATCCAGGGATCCCCCAAAAGCAAATCGTTCACGTGTCAAAGCAAAGAATCCACCCCCAACTCCCGTGTTTACGGTAATATCTGGTTTATATCTGCGCTCATGTTTACAATAGAGTCTAATTCTATAGGTATTGAAGGCGCCCTGAGGTTCAAAAATCTGGAAAGAGGTATCCCAGTAAAAATTATTGTAGTTATTGGTTCGATTTACTCCCAGATCATTAATATCATAAGTTTCATTAGCGAATCGATGGGAGATTCCATATCTGAATTGGCCTTTGGTTCTATCTACAGAAAAATAGGAGGAAAACCCGGTGATATTCTGGTCGGGCCTATTGATATTACTCATTTTAGCCTGGCCTTCAAAATTAAAGGAGTTCTCTTTATTATAAATATCGAACAGGAAGCCTGTAACATTCGCATCTCGAAAATGACCATTTCTGGTCACGTTCGTGTTGATAAGCGAAATAGAAGAGTTTTTATTAAATCTCTGGTCCAGTACCAGAATGTTGTAATTAGCATATGGCTCGGTTATCTGATTTCTGGTTTTACCGGTAATAGTATCTCTAAAAATAGCTTCCGTTTCATTAGTAATAGCATTAAAGAAACCGATGCCCAAACCTCTTTCAGTTCTTCCGGAAACTTTTAAGGCATTAAGAAGATCCGTTTTATCCGGATTTTCAAGAATCTCTTCATTTTCTAATTTTTGTGTCTGTGCATCATTAAATCCAATTGGAGTACTACCAACCCTGCGAGAATAGAAAAGATTTCCTTTATTGAATAATTCAGTTCCTTCTGTAAAAAAAGCCCTGTTCTCTCCATAAATCTGTTCAAAAGGTCCCAGATTCAGTTCTACCTCATCATATGCGGCTTGTCCAAAATCAGGAACAAGCGTCATATCCAGAGTAAAAGAATCATTAATCCCGTATTTAAGATCCATACCGGCACTAAAATTATAGCTGGTATTTTTCTGATAATAATCAACAGCCGTAGACATATATGGATAAAAACTAAGGCGTACCGGAGCATCCACATTAGAAATTCCTTTAAGTAATCCCGTATACTGGCTTATTTGCCCCACCGATTTATCGGCGTAATTCCAGACATAATTTTCGTTTAAATGCTTTATCTCTCTGTAAAATTGAATTCCCCATTGCTGAATTTCTTTTTCCGGAAACCTCAACGCTGAATATGGGATCTTAATTTCTACGTACCAGGCATTCTCATCTTGGGAGACTTCCGATTCCCAAACGAGATTATAGCTGTAATCCTCTTCATCTCCAGTCATTTTGGCATCAGCCTGGGTGCCGGTAGAGGTCACTATAAAACGGGTTTGATTTTCTCCATCGTCATACGTGTTGATATCCATCAGAAAAAATTCAGATTGCCCGAGATTATCCCGTTGTGTAAATTGCTTAATAATTTCATCAGGATTTTCCTCTCTGAGAATAGCTCCAACGTAAAGGGCTTCATCATCATAAGCCACTTTAACCCGGACGGCGTGAGACTCTGGAATGGGATTACCATCGCCGGGTTCAATCATAACAAAGTCCTTTGCTACAGGAAGATTTACCCATAGTTCTTCGTTTAATATTCCATCAATTTTCGGAGGTTCACTTATGCGCTGTGTTTCATAAGTCTTTCTTGCTAGTAATTCTTTATTTTGAGCAGTTAAACAAACAGAAAATAAAAGGAAAATAATATAAAGAAATCGATTTCGAAGCATTTAGTATTTTGAGATTTTTCGGAGACGTGCAAAGATATCGCTGTTATTAGTAAAGAACAAAATATTTAGATAAATTCAAGTTAAAAATACCAATTTTTGTTTATTTAAAAACTAAATTTGCTAAACAAAATTATTTTATGGAAAAAGGGAATAAAAAAGTTCTTGAAATAGCAAGCCTGGCAGAAGGATGTTTCTGGTGTACGGAGGCTGTTTTTCAACGGCTTGATGGCGTAGAGAAAGTAAATTCCGGTTTTACCGGCGGGGAGATAAAAAACCCAGCCTACAGGGAAATTATAACAGGGAGAACGGGACATGCAGAAGCTATTGAGCTTGAATTTGATCCTGAGAAAATAAGTTTCAGGGAGTTGCTGTTGGTATTCTTTGCCACCCATGATCCTACTACGCTAAACCGGCAGCAAAATGATGTTGGAACACAGTACCGTAGTGCAATTTTTTATCATAATAAAACGCAAAAGGAAACTGCTGAAGAAGTTATTGATCTTCTTGAAAAAGAAAAAGCCTTTGATAATCCAATAGTAACTGAAGTTACTGAGGCTTCAGCATTTTACAAGGCAGAGGAGGAGCATCAGGATTTTTACAACCAACATAGACAGCAACCTTATTGCCAGTACATAATTGATCCGAAGATCATGAAATTAAAAAAACTATTCCGTGATAAATTAAAACAACAAAAATAAATGTCGTATAAATTTTTTGAAGAATATCATCAGGAGACTACCGATGGACTCACTAAGAATTATAAGGAAATTATTGAATCAATAGGGGAAGATCCAAACCGGGAAGGAATTGTAAAAACGCCTGAAAGAGCTGCTAAAGCTATGCAATTTCTCACGCAGGGATATTCAATGGATGCTGAAAAGATCCTTAAGAAAGCGGTTTTTAACGAAACCTATGATGAAATGGTCGTCGTGAAAGATATTGAGCTGTACTCACTTTGCGAACATCATATGCTTCCGTTTTTCGGAAAAGCTCACATTGCCTATATTCCAAACGGTAAGATCATTGGTTTAAGTAAACTTCCCAGGGTTGTGGATGTTTTCGCCCGAAGGCTTCAGGTTCAGGAAAGGCTTACGCATGATATTCTGGAATGCCTTAATAAAACTCTTCAACCTAAGGGGGTTGCGGTAGTTATAGAGGCAGTTCACCTTTGTATGATGATGAGAGGAGTACAAAAGCAAAATAGTGCCACAACAACTTCCGGATTCAGAGGGCAATTTCAAAAAATAGAAACCCGGAATGAATTTCTTAAGCTTATTAGCTCTGATCTCAAATAATATTCTGGCACCTTATTTGTTTTAATTCTTTTAAAATTAGAAATATGACAATATTTAATAATAAAATGCTGGTAAAGAGTATCACATATGACCTTATAGGTATGGCTACAATAGCAATTCCTTTTATTGGTCCTTTTCTTGATATAATCTGGGCTCCTTTTGCTGCCAGTAAAATGAGGGAAATGTATCCCGGGAAGAAGGGGAAACTTGCAGCTGTACTTGTATTTCTTGAAGAAATTCTACCTGGCACCGATATCATACCATCTTTTACTCTAATGTATTTATATACTTTTGTCTGGAAGAGGGAAACTCTTAAACCTCAGGTAATTGAAGTGAAAAGCTATTAATAATCAAAAAAAGGCTGCCCATCAGCAGCCTTTTTTTATTCTATAAAATGAAGGAAACCGAGAGCTTAATATTCCTTCCAATATTTTGAATATCATCAGTCTTTAAACGTGAAAGATGTGAAATATAGCTTCGGTCCAGAAGATTATTTCCGCTAATATTAAAACTCAACTCATTATTCCCAAGATCTACTCTTGCTCCAAGTCCCGCATTTAATAAGCCATAACCGCCGGTGCGTGTTTCAAACTGACTCACATTTTCTTTATCAAATACATTTTTTAAAGTGACGAAGGCAAATTTGTCTTTTAGTAGCTCGCCTTTATCAAATTCTACCCTAAACGTGTTTGTAATCGAATTTGCAGGAATTAAGGGTAAATATCCACCATCTTTCAGTTTACCGGTAACGGTCTCAAAACTACTTTCCAGATGTAGCCAGTCCAGAGGATGTGGATGAAGGTGAAAACCAAATTCTCCACCGTATAATACAGCATCGTTTTGCACATATTGGAATACGGCATTATCATCTCTAATTTCTCCTGTGGGGCTTATGTAAATATAATCGGAAACCGAATTATGAAACCCATTTATAAAGGCTTCAAAATGTTTTTCTCGCCATTCAAGGGCAAGATCAGCCTGTAGATTTTGCTCGTTTTGAAGCTCCGGATTTCCTATTTCAAAACGGTTCGCTCCACTATGAGTGCCATTGGAAGTTAATTCCGATAGGTTTGGCGCTCGAAAACCGGTTGCAAGATTGAGTCTTACCACAAATTTACTATCATATTGATATTTAGCGCCCAAGGCAGAATTAATACTAGAAAAGGAACGATCTATCGGAGCGAAATACTCAGCATCTTCAGGACTTCCGTAGCTTTCAGTTTCAATATTTCTTAAATCATAACGAAGACCACCCTGAAAATCCCAATTTGTTAAATGATAGTGGGCGGTCCCAAAAACTCCAAAATCCTTCGTCATTGCATCAGGAATGAGAATTTCCTTTCCATAATTTGAATTTTCCTGATCCATTCCCTGAACTCCAATAATGGTCTGGAAATTTCCAAAATCAGGTAAATTATATTTTACATTATAATTAAAAGTTTTCAAATGCATTTCCAATGCGGGACCGTCTTCCGTATTTTCTGCTGCATCCAGAATGAGATCATGCTCCTCGAATTCCTTCCTGTTATTAAACTGATATCCAAATTTGGCATCGAGACTGGAATTATTAAAATAAAGCCTGTTATCCAGACTCAAAATATTATTGTTTATTTGCTGATAGAGAAGCAGTGGCTTTTTTTCTGTATTCTGAACTCCAATATTCTCAGGAATTCCAATTTCTGAATTATTATAATTATAGCGTAAATCGGCTTTATATTTTGCTATTTGAAAGCCAATTCCGGTCTTAATATCTTTTTCATTAAACCTGGTATTGGTAACCCGATATCCATCGCCGGTTTTATAATCACTGTGGGTAGCATAACTTCCTCTGGCCAGGAATTTAAAACGCTCGGCTGAAGTTTTAGCCATGGCGCTACCCTGAAATCCCAAAGTATTAGAGAAATAATCGGTTTCAATTTGAGCTTTGGTCGAATTTTCGGCGGCATAAGACTCAGGATTTAGATATAACACTCCTCCAATAGCATCACTTCCATATAGAAGCGAGGCAGGCCCTTTAATCACTTCAACGCTTCCAATCCCTTTGGAACTTATTCCTAGACCATGCTCATCACCATATTGCTGATTTTCCAATCGGACTCCCTGTGTAAAAACCAGAACCCGATTGGAACTCAGGCCACGAATTACAGGCTTTCCGATGCCTACACCAGTGGTGAGGCTTTCCACTCCTGCCATTTGTGTGATTCCGTCAGAAAGGGAAAGGGCGCCTCTTTTCTCCAGTTGAGAGACATTCTCACGATCTACTTTCA
>JAGXII010000016.1 GCA_024635735.1 Christiangramia sp.
ACCCTCTACAAGAAATACTTCACATTTAGTAGGATCCTGCTCAGAACAGTCAGATAATTTCCCAGGCAACCCTCCTACACTCATGGCAGTTTTACGCTGAACCATTTCACGGGCTTTTTTCGCGGCATTTCTAGCCTGCGCAGCAATCATTACTTTTTGAACGATGATTTTAGCATCATTCGGGTTTTCTTCCAGATAGTTTTCAAGCATTTCGGAAACCGCCTGAGAAACAGCAGAAGTTACTTCCCTGTTACCTAATTTAGTTTTCGTCTGACCTTCAAACTGAGGCTCAGCCACTTTTACAGATATTATTGCAGTTAAGCCTTCACGGAAGTCATCTCCGGTAATTTCAAATTTCACCTTATCAAGGAGTCCGGATGCATCAGCATATTTTTTCAGTGTGGTTGTTAAACCTCTTCTGAAACCTGAAAGATGCGTACCTCCTTCATGTGTATTAATGTTATTTACGTAAGAGTGAAGGTTTTCGTTGAACGATGTATTATAAACCATCGCAACCTCAACAGGAATCTCATTCTTTTCGCCTTCCATAGAAATCACATCTCCTATGATTGCCTCACGGTTACCATCCAGAAAACGGATAAATTCCTTAAGACCTTCATCTGAATAGAATCTTTCCTGAACAAACTCTCCGTTATCTTCTTTTCTTCTTCTATCGATAAGAATAATCTCAATACCCTTATTCAAGAAAGAAAGTTCACGCATTCTACTTGCAAGCGTATCATAACTATATTCCAGTGTTTGCTGAAATATACTTGGATCAGGCTTAAAGGTTACAACCGTACCACTAAGATCGGTCTCTCCTACAGATTTTACGGGATATAAGGGTTTCCCCAGTTCATACTCCTGTTCCCATATTAAATTATCACGGTATACAGTAGCTTTAAGATGAGAAGAAAGTGCGTTAACACAACTTACCCCAACACCATGCAGACCTCCTGAAACCTTATAAGAATCTTTATCAAACTTACCTCCTGCACCGATTTTGGTCATTACCACCTGTAATGCAGAAACACCCTCTTTTTTATGAAGATCAACCGGTATCCCCCTACCGTTATCTTCGGTAGTAATGGAGTTGTCTTCATTAATAGTAACTTTTATTTTATCACAATGTCCGGCAAGAGCTTCATCTATAGAGTTATCAACAACTTCATAAACTAAATGATGTAGCCCGCGCACCCCGGTATCCCCAATATACATGGAAGGTCGCATACGAACATGCTCCATTCCCTCTAATGCCTGGATACTATCGGCTGAATATTTATGTTTCTTAGCTTCTTCGCTCATAATATGCTAATTAATTTCGTCTCTTTTGGATAACGAACAAATATAACAATTCGCATATTTTTAACAGGTTGAACCAAGCCTGTAAGCCCTGAAGTTATCAACAAATTATGTGGAAAAACCCGAAGCGTTTTGAGATTTCTCTCACACTTCGGGTAATATAAAATAAAGATGACCTATTTAAGCTTTAAGAAGTTCTTTTTTAAGTCCGGGAGCCACATGAGTTTCATTGGCTCTTCCGCTTGGATCAAGATCTTTTTGCCATTTAGGGATCCATCTTTTTACAGTTTTTGCCGCTGCTTCCTGAGGGAAGTGCTTGTGAAATAATTCTCTGTAAAAATAAGCTTCTTTGGTCGCTGGTGTGTTTACGGGATACTTATCCTCTGCAGTAGCCATTTGAACATCGGTAACCTGCTTGGCTGCGTACTCAATAAGTTGATCTATCCAGTTATAACCAACGCCATCACTAAATTGTTCTTTTTGTCTCCATAGTACTTCTTCCGGAAGGAATGGACGCTCTGGCGTATCAAATGCCTTTCTAAGCACATATTTTTCCACTCCGTCATAGGTTACCGGCATTTTTGCTTCCGGAATCATCTCCATCGCTGTCTTTAAAAATGCTTTATCAAGAAACGGTACTCGGGCTTCTAAACCATGTGCCATAGTAGATTTGTCTGCTCTTAAACAATCGGCAGTCGCAAGACGTTGCACTCTTCTTATAGTTTCCTTCTGAAATTCTTCTGCAGAAGGCGCATTTTTGAAATAAAGGTAGCCTCCAAATATTTCATCGGAACCTTCTCCCGAAAGCACTACTTTAATCCCTTTTTCAGCAATAGCTTTGGAAAGGAAATACATTGGAGTACTTGCTCTTATAGAAGTAACATCATAAGTTTCCAGGTGCCAAACCAGCTGGCTAAGTATCTCGATTCCCTCCTCCACTGTAAAGTGAATTTCGTGGTGTTCGGTTCCCAGAAAATCGGCAACTTTTTTCGCGGCGATAAGATCTGGAGCTTCCGGATCCAGCCCAATAGAAAACGAATGTAATTTTTGATCTGTTCCTTCCAGTAGTCTCGCCGCAATAGAAGATGTTAAAGAGGAATCAAGACCTCCGCTTAACAAAACTCCCAGAGGCACATCTGCCATTAGACGTTTTCTCGTAGCTTCAATAAGACTATCTCTTAATTTTGTAAGATCTGCAGGTTGTACGGCTTTTTCAGAATCAAACCATTCTGGTTTATAATATCTTACAAATCCGGTGGTTGGTGTATAATAGTGTCCCGGAGGAAATGCTGCAAATTCAACACAATTATCAGCAAGTGCTTTCATTTCGCTTGCAAACCATAAAGCGCCGGATTCATCTGTTCCATAATAAAGTGGTTTCACTCCAATCGGGTCTCTTCCGGCAATAAAATCTTCTCCATCTACAACTACAAATGAAAAGACTCCATCAAGCATATCTACGAAATCGTAACCGAATTCTTCATATAAGTGTACGATTACTTCAGAATCTCCTGTTGTTCTAAATGAATGAGCCTTAAGTTCATTATTTCTCAAAGTCATATGGTTATAAATTTCACCATTATGAATCATCCAGGCTGAATCGGTTCCCTGAATTGGTTGAATACCTGTTGTTAGGTCTACAATCGAAAGACGTTCGTGCGCAAGCACATATCCTTCTTCTGTAATTTTTAATCCGCTTTCATCGGGTCCCCTGTGAGACATTCTTTTAGAAAGGCTTCTTATTTTGGCCTTCTCAAGATCTTTTCCGATAACTGCTAAAATTCCACACATGACTTATTGTTTTATTAATTCAATACAAATATGCAGTATCGCTTACCTTTATAAAACTAAATGTACTTTAATGCTTATTTTTATATAGTATTTCGTTTAAAAAAAATATTTCTTAAAACGTAATGCCACTTTTTTTAACTTTAATTCTTTCATATGTAAAGACTTAAATTTTAACAGCACATAAATAGTTTTTTAACAATTGTACTTCCTACCTTCCCTTATCTTTAACTATTAATTAAAAATTTAAAAATCTTAACAATGAAAAAACTACTTCTTGGAATATTTACACTTGTTTGTTTCACCACTACATCTACTGTAACCGCACAGGATAAAGGAGAACCTGAATTTTCCAAAATAGATGCAAGTCCTATGGACCTGGTAATTTTCCGTAATAAAAATGAAACGCCTATCGCCAGAGTAATTTATAGCCGACCTCAAAAAAGAGATCTAGAGGTATTCGGGAAATTAGTCCCTTATGGAAAAGTATGGAGAACAGGAGCGAATGAAGCTACCGAACTTACTTTTTATAAGGACATGAAAGTCGCAGATGTAACCATAAAAGCAGGAACTTATACCTTATATACAATTCCCGGAGAGAAGGAATGGACTGTTATCCTGAATAATAAAACAAATACCTGGGGAGCTTATGAATACACAGAGGAAGAGGATAAAGTAAGAATTAATGTACCGGTGAGACAGTCTTCAACCACTATTGAAGCTTTATCCATGGCTTTTGAAGAAGCTAATGATGGCGCAAATTTGTTGATAGGCTGGGATGACCGTTATGTAAAAGTTCCCTTCAAAAATGTGAAGTAAAATTTCTCTTGATAATAATAAATATCAAAGCCCTCTTTTGAGGGCTTTTTTTATGGGATATTTAGGTATTTATGCGTTTGTAAGGAAACTTTCCATTTGGGATTCTTCATTACGTAATCTACAATAAGCGGAATCATTTTTTCGCGATTGCTCCATTCCGGCTGAAGATAAAGAATACATTTCTCACTTACCTTTGCCGCCTGTTCCTCTGCAAATATTAAGTCATGTTTATTAAACACGATCACTTTTAGTTCATTAGCCAGAGGATATATTTCAGGCCTTGGTAATTTTATTTTTTTTGGAGAAAGGCAGATCCAATCCCAGGTTCCGGTAAGATCGTATGCTCCTGAAGTTTCAATATGAATGGTCCTTCCCTGATTTTTGAGGTTTTCGGTAAGAGCCGTCATATCCCAGGTAAGAGGCTCCCCTCCGGTAATCACCACGGTTTCACTAAACTTAACCGCATTTTCCACAATTTTACCAATATGTGTTGGCGGATGCAATTCGGCATCCCAGCTCTCCTTCACATCACACCAGTGGCAACCAACATCACAGCCACCTATTCTTATAAAATAAGCCGCGGTTCCCTTATGGAATCCTTCTCCCTGAATGGTATAAAACTCTTCCATTAAGGGAAGCATTATTCCTCTATCCACCAGCTCTTTTGTCTCTTCTGAAATCATAGCGCGCAAAGATAACTATAATCTTTCAGGTTAAATAATCCTTAGCATTAAGATAGATAAAGACACTAGTCTCTTGGAGACAATTATTATTTACTGCTATATTTAGTTCAAAATTTCAAATAATTTGAAACTATCCTTTCTACCTAAAGCCTGTATGGTATGTACTATTGTCTTTTTACTGGGATCCTGCAGTCCTTCCCTGAAAAGCCATTTTAAAAAAAGTGAGGTATTTGAAAAGTCCTTTTCGGGATTTATGATTTACGATCCCAGCTCACACAAAACTTTATTTGAGCATAATCCTCATAAATATTTTACCCCGGCCTCCAACACCAAATTACTAACTTATTATGCCGGTCTGAAATTTTTAGGAGATTCCATTCCCGGCCTCTTATATACCGTCAAAGGTGATACGCTTTTCTTTACATCTTCGGGAGATCCTTCTTTTCTGAATCCAAAATTTAAAAATACAACCACTTTTGATTTTTTAAAAGACTCCAAAAAAGAATTAATTTACCTGAAATCTAACTGGCAGGATATGTCCTTCGGCTCTGGATGGGCATGGGATGATTACAATTATTCTTTCGCAGCAGAAAAATCGGCTTTTCCGGTTTACGGAAATCTGTTAGAGTTAGAATACTCTGGCGGTAAAAATATTAAAGTTAGTCCTTCTTTATTCCAGGACTCTATTTCTAAAACCGATATAGCTTCTTCAGCTAAAAGACTTCCGACTAAAAATCAGTTTACCTATTCAGATAATTCACAGCCTTTTGACAGAAAAATTCCTTTCCGGACTTCAGAAGAATTAAGCATCGCTTTATTAAAGGACACACTAAAAAAGCCCATTTTCATTCAGAATAAAAAAATAAAAAAGTCTGAAGAACTAATAATGTACAGCATTCCTGCCGATTCTCTTTATAAAGAAATGCTACAAAGCAGTGACAATTTTATAGCTGAGCAGATCCTGTTGATGATCTCCCATAAAATATCTGACACCTTTAAAACTGAAATCAGCGTAAATAACATTCAGAAAGAATATCTACAGGATCTTCCGGATCCGGTATTCTGGGTAGACGGATCAGGGATTTCAAGGTATAACCTTATCACTCCTGCTGATATTGTGGCTCTTCTAACAAAAATTAATTCTGAAGTTAGCAGGGAGAAATTAATGGAACTGCTTCCTGCCGGTGGCCAGACAGGAACTATAAAAAATATGTTTAAGGAACAGAAAGCCTTTATTTTTGCTAAAACAGGTTCCTTGCGACACACGTACAACCTCAGCGGCTATCTTCTTACTAAAAAAGGGAGATGGCTTATCTTCAGTTTTATGAATATCAATTCTACTATGCCTTCCGAAGAATTAAAAAAGGAGATGGAAAACATGCTACTTGAAGTGAGAAATAAGTATTGAAATTCCTAAACTGCCAAATATTCCCTAATTTCGGGTAAGCACAGATCAATTATGAAAAGAAGAAATTTCGTTTTTCAATTAGGCGCGGCCGGTTTGGCTGTTCCATTCACTTCTTTGAGCAACACCTCAGGTAATTTGAGCCATCCGGCATTATCTAATAATATCATTAAACCTAAAGCTCTAAAAGAAGGTGACACTATAGGAATTGTAAGCCCGGCAAGTGCCATTTTTGAATCTGAACCATATGAGATCGCAAAGGAATCTTTCGAGGCTATGGGTTTGAAAGTGGAATTTGGAAAATACACTAAAAGCCGATATGGTCATCTCGCAGGCACCGATGAGGAGCGCGCAGAAGAACTAAATATGATGTTCCGGGATAAGGAAGTAAACGGAATTATTGCCCTTAGAGGCGGAGCAGGTTCTGCAAGACTTCTGGATAAACTGGATTATGAAGCCATCAAAAACAATCCAAAGATCTTCGTAGGTTATAGCGATATTACCGCTTTACACCTTGCTATTTTCAATAAAACCGGACTGGTTACTTTTCACGGCCCGGTAGCGGTTTCAAGCTGGAATCCTTTTAGTTATGATTACTTCAGAAAATTAATCTTTGACGGAGAAGAAGTTACATATCAGAATCCAGACTCCAAAGGGAACGAACTCACCCAAACCACTAATAGAATCAGGACAATAAGACAGGGAACAGCAAACGGGCAGTTACTTGGTGGAAATTTATCTGTTCTTACTTCCATCATGGGCACCCCCTATTTTCCTGCGGACTGGAAAGAGAAAATCCTGTATATCGAAGATATAGGAGAAAAAATTTATGCGGTAGACCGAATGATGTCCCAATTACAACTTGGTGGCGTTCTGGAACAAATTTCCGGGTTTGTTTTTGGGAAATGTAACGGTTGCGACCCAGGAGGAAGTGGTTATGGTTCTCTAACCATGGAAGAGGTTATAGATCATTATATAAAACCTCTTGAAATCCCTGCATTTTCCGGTGCTATGATAGGTCATATTGACGACAATATTACGCTCCCCAACGGTATTAAAGCTGAAATAAATGCCGATGCAGGAACCATCCAATTACTCGCTCCCGCGGTTATCTAATTAAGAGCTTTATGAAAAACAAACAGGAATTTATAGATCATATCAGTCAGGGTTACCAGGCTAAAGGAGATTATATTTACCTGGGCGCGGGTATTTACGACGGAGAAGTGCATCCGGAAGCTGCAATAAAGATCCCTTTAAAAACGATGAACCGCCATGGTTTGATCGCCGGGGCCACCGGAACCGGAAAATCAAAGACCCTGCAAATTATAGCCGAAAACCTTTCTGAAAAAGGCGTGCCAGTGCTGATGATGGACGTTAAGGGAGACCTTAGTGGAATTGCCCGGCCTTCAGCGGGAGCAGAATTCATTGACGAACGCCATCGGAAACTCGATTTTCCCTTTACACCCAAAGCTTCTCCGGTTGAGATTATGAGTCTTTCAGAACAAGAGGGAGTCCGTTTACGTGCCACGGTTAGTGAATTCGGACCGGTACTTTTAGCCCGGATTCTAGATCTCTCTCCAACCCAAACGGGGGTGCTCGCCGTTATCTTCAAATATTGTGATGATAACCAGCTTCCTCTCCTCGATTTAAAGGATCTTAAAAAAATTATTCAATATTCTACAGAGGAAGGAAAAGAAGAATTTGAAAAGGAATACGGAAGGATCTCCACCGCCTCCACCGGTGCTATTTTGAGAAAAATAGTTTCGCTGGAGCAGCAGGGAGCCGATCTTTTCTTTGGAGAACGTTCCTTTGAAGTAAAAGACTTACTTAGAAAAAAAAGTGATGGCAGCGCATATGTGAATATCGTGAGGCTAACCGATATACAGGACCGCCCAAAATTATTTTCAACCTTCATGTTGAGCCTTCTCGCTGAGATCTACACCACATTTCCTGAAAAAGGAGATAGTGACAAGCCGGAACTTGTAATGTTTATAGATGAGGCTCACCTCATCTTTGAAGAAGCTTCTGATGCCTTGCAGGACCAGATTGAGAATATTGTAAAATTAATTCGTTCCAAAGGGGTGGGAATTTATTTTGTTACGCAAAATCCGGCAGATGTTCCGGAAGAAGTATTAGGACAGTTAGGTTTAAAAATTCAGCATACATTAAGAGCTTTTACTGCTAAAGACAGAAAAGCAATCAAGCTGGCGGCAGAAAATTATCCTGAATCACAGTTTTATGATACCAAAAACATGCTCACATCGTTAGGTATAGGAGAAGCGATGGTTTCGGCGCTGGATGAAAAGGGAAGACCCTCTCCTCTGGCAGCAACTATGCTTAGGGCACCTATGAGTAGAATGGACATACTTACAGATATTGAACTGGATAGACTAATTACCGATTCAGGTCTGGCCTTAAAATATAATGAGAGCCTCGACAGAGAAAGCGCCTATGAAATTCTAAACCGAAAAATTGAAATTGCCGATAAAGAAGAAGCCAAGAAAAAAGCGAAATCTGAAAGGCAGCAGGTAAATAAATCAAGTTCCCGAAGGAGATCATCTACTGCCCAGGGAGCAGTAATAAAGGTTCTTACGAGCGCTACTTTTATTAGAGGAGTGCTGGGAATCATGAACAAATTATTAAAATAGAACAGACCCAGAAATGTACAAAAAGGCATTATTTATAGTAAGCTTATGCACGGTAATGATATCATGCTCTTCAGAAGAAGAAAATCCGTTTTTAATAACAGCAAATCAGGTAGGTGCACTAAACAAAACCGTAAAGATTAATCAGCTTGATTCCATATTCAAGGGAGACAGTATTGTAAGACAAACCAGCGGTCCCGAAACCTTGCGGTCTACCGATGAAATTAAAATTTACGATAAAGACGGTACTCCCCTTTTAAGCCTTGAGCCGCTTCAGGAATTTGATTCCACCAGCACTGTGGGTTATATAAGAATACTGGACCCACGATATGAGACCAAACACGGCCTCAATATTAAAAGTACTTTCAAGGATGTTTTGAAAAACTACAATATCTCCAGAATCGAAAATACCATCAATTCTGCCGTAGTTTTTTTAGATGAAATAAACGCTTACGTGACCATTGAAAAAACGCAGCTCCCGTCCAGTCTACGCTATGATACAGATAGTAAGATAATGGCTTCCCAAATTCCGGATGATGCCCGTATCAAATACTTCATGATCTACTGGAATTAAAAAATTATTTATAATAGCAACTGATAACATTCGGAAAAAACAGATTTAATATCCAGCCTGAGGAGTTATTGTACTTCCACCAGAATATTTAAAGAATTCGTTAAAAATTTTTCAATCTTAAAATGCTTCAATAAAAAGCTGATTGACAGTTAAAAACTCGGGAAAAGAATCTCTTTTCTAATGATAGAAGAACTTCCCCTTCTCAAATCGGGCAACAACAAGGCTACCGGGAAATTGTAAATTTTGTTAATATTCGCAGTGCTTGAAATTCTTTAGCTATTTTTAATCAATAACCAATAATTGAATGTTATGATTAAAATCTTAGCTCTTGTGATGACCATTGGAGGTGCAATTGCCCTTGTAATGGGAGTTTTGGGAATATTTGGCAGTGTTGCCTTAATGCTTAGCCCATGGGCTCTTACAATTCTAGGCTTTGTATTTTTTGTAGCCGGAATAAGTATGTTGAAATATAGAAAAGATACAGATGAGGTACAGGCCGAAAGCCATAGTTAATCTAAAGTCTTTAAATAAAAAAGGGTGCTCAAATGAGCACCCTTTTTCTTTGGCTAGGTTAAAATTAATCTACATTGTCATGTAAAAATGAATTATTTTTCCTGAAATGTAAGTCACTGTTTTCATCCTGGTCTATACTTGTTCTTGACAGCTTACCTTCTCCGGGTTTACCATTATCAAGCTCTATTCCGGCACGCTTATATGCAGGTTGCTTCTCTATCTCATCAATCTGAGCAGAACCACCTGTTCTAAACTTATAATTGAATTCCTTCATTTTCGCCTTCCTTTCCGCGGTACGTTGTCTTACCACTTCAGAAGAAATTGGATTGTCAAAAGGATTATCTCCGTCTGATCTTCTTTCCTGTCCAGGAGCCGGAGCGACCGTTTTCTTTTCGAAAGCAACGGTTTCATCTTTCTCTTCCTCTTTTTCCGGAGCCTTAGAATTCTGAAGTCTTTGTTCTATTTCCATATAATCATCAAGACTGTATCTCTTAATTCCCTTAGCTGAACTTTCGGTCACGGGAATAATTTCTACAGGCTCATTAACTTCAATCTCACTGGTCTCTTTTTGTTCCTTAGTCTCTTCTTCCAGCTCATGTCTCGTAACATTTTCTCTTTTTGAAGAAGGAGAATTTTTGTTTTCCTGTTTGTTAAGCGGAATATCAAAAGTGAACATGAATTGCTCTTCACTTTCAGCTTTTACCTCCTCAGGCTCATTCACTTCCATTTCTTTAGCCTCCTCGGTAGTATCATTGATAATGAATTCTTCCGGGTCCACTTCTTCGTAGGTTACGTCAAGTTTTCGGGCAAAATCAGGTGTTTTTAACATGTCGTCCACCTTCCTGTGAATCTTTCCCACCTCATCAACTTCTTCGGCAGATTCATCCAGTGTATAAACAATTTTTTTGTCTTTTTCAGGCTCTTCATCAGGAGTCTTATCTACCGGCTTACTGGTAGTTTCAACTATAGATCCTGAGTTTTTTGTGTGTAGTTGATGCTCGGCCTTTTGCTCGTCTTCCAGGGTATGGATGATCTTTTTTGTTTCGGTATTGGTAATCTCATTTTGTTGTTCCACGTCAAAACCCGTAGCGATTATGGTAACGGCAATTGCATCTTCTAAAGATTCATCTTCCCCTACACCCATAATAATATTTGCACTATGGCCGGCTTCTGCCTGAATATGATCATTGATCTCCCCAATTTCATCAATAGTAATTTCCTCGTTGCCAGATACAATTAGCAGTAAAACATTTTTGGCACCGGTGATCTTATTATCATTCAATAGAGGATAGTACGCATAGCCCACTAAAGTTTTCAATCCATTTTTTGTAACTA